>JAFGDC010000450.1 GCA_016932295.1 candidate division CSSED10-310 bacterium | reverse complement strand
TGGAGCAGTTGTTGAACGGAATCACTCTGACAAAGATCCGGAATCCGCCCAATGACTGCGTCGCCCCCATCGGTGAGGAGCAACTGCGGCGGGGGCTGGAGGCAATCGTGCCCGCCGAGTTTTATGCGTCCACGACCAGGCCGCCGGCCGTGTACCGGGGTAATCCTTTCATCATCGAGGCCGCGGTGGCCTACGGCGGTGAGCATCACAACGGCGATCAGCCGGCCCGGCTCATGCGCTTCGCCAACCGGGTGCCGCTGCTTTACCAGCAGGGAGCGTGCTGCTCGTTCAATTCGGTCATCAAGGTAAACTGGCGGTCTTATAATCTACAGCAACCGCGAGGCGCCCTGCCGGTGGCCCCCATCAGCATCGTCATTCACATGGCCAGCGTCTGGGTACCCTTCACCTCTGAGTCGAAGGAGGCCATCGCGCGTTATCCCGAAATCGAGGATCAAATGGTCCTCGCCCTGCAGGAGTGCGGCAGGAAACTCAAATTATACCTGTCCCGCAAGCGACGGTCAGTGGAGCAGCAGCGTAAGCAGAGCTATATAAAAACCTACATTCCACACATTGGCATCGGCCTCAGGGACTTGGTGGGTTTGTCGGAAAGTGAACAGCAACACGTGGTGGAAACACTCACCGGCATGTTGGAGCGCAGCGGTGATTGAGCAGCTTTCACCAGAAATCGTCCCGACCCATCGGGCGTGGTAAAGAGGAACTCATGAGCGGGAAAGACGACACCCGTAACAAGCGATCCAGGCGCCCAAGCAGCGCCGCCGGGCCGGATGAGACGCCTGCCGCGGAGACCCTGGAAAGACCGGATACCGAGCGTAATCCAGCCTTGGAAGCACTCGTGGAAATCGGCCGTAAGATCCACAGTCAGATCAACAACGGCCGCCGCCCATATCTCTCGATTCCGATTCGCAGCCTTTCCAATGTCAGTTTCAAGCCCCGCAAGGGTTATCTCGCCATCGGTGACCGCAAGGCCAAGCGGACGCTCTCCTACCAGACCGTCAAATCGTTCGCCCAGACCGTCCGTATGATGGCGTTCGCCAAGCAGCTCATCCAGACCGATGACTTCGCATCAAAACGTGAAGTTTATTACACTTCCAAGGGCAGCGCCAAGAAAAGTGTCGCGGGCGATCGCGGAACGGCCGGCTGGGGACCCGCGGGATTCAAGGACCAGACCGAATCAGATTCCATCATGGATGATATCGAGGCAATGGCGGAGGTCAACCGGGAGCAGCTCGGCTTCATTCCGGCTGAACAGAATGGCTCCGTCGCAGGCCGGCTCATCGTTATCGACATCGATCCAGCCACGGGTAAGGAAATCGAAATCGACTGCACGGCTTTTGGTCGCGGCAGCTACTCCATTCCTTCCCGGGTCGAAGGGTTGAAATTCAAAACGGACGCAAAATTTGTGCTCGCCGTCGAAACCGCGGCCTTGTTCGAACGGCTCAACGGACACGCCTATTGGCGCAAGGCCGACTGCATCGTCGTGGCCATGGGCGGCGTACCGACTCGGGCCAACCGCCGGTTCGTACGGATCCTGTCAGACTCCTGCAACCTGCCTGTGTACGTGTTCACCGACGGTGATCCATATGGGTTCTGCAATATTTACCGAACCATGAAGGTCGGCTCGGGAAACGCGGCGGCGGTGAACGAGTTCTTCTGCGTACCCACTGCCAGGCTCCTCGGTGTCACCCCCCAGGATATACTCGACTACGACCTTCCCACGCATCCTCTTGAGGATAAAGACCGCAAGCGAACCCTCGACGCCCTCAGCAATGATCCCTTCATCAAGCGCCACAAGGAGTGGATCAACGCTCTCAACCACATGTTGGACATGGGCGTACGCGTCGAACAGCAGGCTTTCGCAGCACGCGGGTTAAACTATGTCATGGAAACCTATCTCCCTGAGAAGCTCAAGAATCCCGCCGCCATGCTGCCCTGATGCAGGCTGCCACCGTTCGGCAGGCCCGCCATCCGGCGCAGCGACAGACATCATTGATTATTGATAGGGTCGTACCTGGAATTTTGGAATGCTCGCCAAGAAGCATCGGCATCAAAAGCATATCGTTGGCGGATCCTGGTTTCCATCGAGCCGGTCCGCCGATGTCGGCTGACATAATGCTCAATGGACGCAGTAGTGCCCCATGAAACGCGCCATCCAGACATGGAGGCTGCCCTTCTCCGAATAGCAGGCGGTGAATACAGGTTTTCCTTTGTACTTGGATAATGACAACATATGAATGCTTGTATAGATTTATGATTAGGTGTGCTTTAAAAAAAGTTTATTCAGGAGGAGGAACTATGCATCGAGCATTGACAGTCTTCACGGTCTTGGCATTGATCGCCGTGTTATGGACATCCGCAGCGTCGGCCGCGGTCACATTCGAACAGCTTTCATGGCTGGATGAATCGGAGAACTGGAGCACCAGGTACTCCGATTGGGGCCGTGTCACATTCGACTACAACGGTACCGGGATTGTCTGTTTTTTCAATCTCGTCACCGGTGGACACTGGTCGGTCCAGAATGCCCCGGTATTGTCCCCGGACGGACCCAGCACCTACCATCAGGCGTCGTATCTGTTCGACCTGGAAATTGTACCCGGCACGCCGGTCACCGCCATCGAATTCACGTACACCATCTCCACCACCCCGCTGTCGTCGCCGCCCATGACAGGCGCAAGGGACACGGCTCCGGTCACGGAGACAAAGTACTCGCCGGGTGGTTCCGGCAACGGCATCAAGCCGGCCCCGGGCGATGCGGGGACTATTGTCGCCCACCCTGCCGGCGAACGACCCAGGGTGTATGTCAGGAGGGGGCTCAGAGCCATCGAACAACACTGGAACCATTGCGCGCCCGGCGCCATGGCCAGCAGCCTCATGTGGCTGAACGACGAACATTCGCTGGGATTTCCCGATGCGCTCGATTCAGCCAGGGAACTCTACGATGAATTGCGCAATGCCACCAATTTGGGCACCACCGAAGCAGGCGGAACCTATCTCAACAGGCTGGCTTCCGGCAAGCGCAACATGATCGAAGAGCATACACTGCCCGTCAAGGTGGAAGTCAATGGCACCGACCTGGGCGGCGGGGAGGTGGATCCGGAATGGCTCGTGAAGCAGATCAAGAAGGGCCAGGATGTCGAACTGGAATACTGGTGGTCGGAGGACGGCCGCGAGGGCGGTCACACGGTGGCGGTCAACGGAGTGGTGGTGTGGCCGGACGGCACCATCGGAGTTGGCTATGTCCACGACAGGGAGCAGAAGGAGACGGGTGATCCGCTCGAAAACGGCGGCACCGGCGGCTTCGATGTGGGGCTGATCACTCCCAGGACTGGCGGCGGTTATTCATTGACGCCCGCCGCCGAAAATACGAGGATCAGGGGTTTCGTGGCGGAATCGCCCATTATACCCCAGGAGTCGCTGAACAACTTCGTCTGGCGGTATGATGCCGACGGCACCTCCGTGGGCGGCGAACACGCCGACGATTTCGAGGAACCTTACTGGCTCGATGATCAACTGACCCTTCATGTGGACAACAATGAACTGCAGGAGAAGTATAAAAGACTCTATTTACTCATCATGTACACCGAACCGCTGGCCGATCAGCCTGTTCTCAGCCTGACCACGGCTTCCGGGATGGAGCCTTCGGAGGTTGATTACACAAGGTTCAATGACGACCGTCACCTGCTGGTGACCTGGATCCTTCCCGATCAGCCGGCGTGGGAGCAGATCCGGTTTCCTTCCGAGGATTTCGCCAACCTCGAAGGAGTGGACAGGATCTTCGTTTCCTTCCTCTGTTCCGACCTGCCATGTGAGACACCAGGTTCCGAGCCCTCCGCCGGCGATGACACAAGGGCGTCCAGCACGGCAAGCGGGGCGGTTGCTGGCGGCGGTCCGGTGAGTTTCTGCCGGTTCCTGGGCGATTCCGCGGATCCCGGCGTGACGAAAGCTGGCCTGGATGTGGACATGTACTCCGTTGAAGTGCATCCGGAGAGTGTCCTGATAGTCTGGCAGGACGCCGGAATGGACGGCGTGGTCACCCCATCTTCGATGACGGGCTCGAACCGGTCGCGGTGGCGCAGTGCGATGATGCCGGTGCCAGCTCCGGATATTACCCGGCGCTCGCCGTCATGCTGCCCGTTACGCGTTCCACCTGGTACGTCGGCTTTTCGGGGGCTCCGAACCTGTCCTACTATCCCGATCTGGCCGGATCGGGGCTGGAGGCGGCCGAGGAACCCGGTCCCTACAACCTCAATATCGAACTGAGGACCGGAGCAATCACGGACTGCAACCTTAACGGCATCCCCGACGACATCGACCTTCTCTGCGGTATCAGTGAGGACTGCAACGGCAACTTTTACCCCGATGAATGCGACATCGCCTCGGGTGATTCCCAGGATCTGGATCTCGATGGCATCCCTGACGAATGCCAGACGGTCATGGTGCCCGCAGCAGGACTGCCGGGGCTGGGTATGTTGATGCTGGTTCTGTCCGCCATGCTATGGACGAACCGGCGCCGGCGAAGCTAGCCGACGGTCCGTACAGCCGGCCAGGCAGTATCATCCGCCGTTCGACGGAAGGGCTGGGTTCTGCACGGTCAATCCACTGCCGGACGAATCCCGGCATGTCGGAACATGCAGTATTGACAACGGAATTCCTTCTTGCCCACCGTGACGGGCAGGGATATTCTTGATGCTGTCCATGAACAGGAGGGAACCGTCATGGCCAGATCACTCTTCATCGTGCTGACTACCGCGGCGTTCACGCTCGTACCATCGTTCATACCACTCACATCGGCGGCCATCATCGACGAGATTCCGCAGTCATTCGAGGTGAATGCGAAGTATCTGTTCTACCTTCACGGCAAGATTATCGAGGACCAGGGACCGCGACCCACCCATCCCACTCACGGGGCATACGAGTATCTGCGGATATTGAATGTCTTCAGCGAGAAAGGATTCACCGTGGTGAGCGAGGTCCGGGAGGCGGGCACTGACATCCAGGAGTATGCCAGGCGCGTGGATGAGCAGGTCCGCATGCTCCTGGCGGGGGGGGTTCCGCCCCAGAACATCACGGTGGTGGGCGCATCCAAGGGAGCGATGATCGCCGCCGAAGTGTCCGGCCTGCTGCAAAACAGAGCGGTGCATTTCGTCATGCTGGCGGGGTGCAGCAAGGAAGCCATGGCGCACTGGAAGGAACGGGGCATCTCCTTCAGCGGCAAGGTACTGTCGATCTATGATTCGATCGACTCGTACGCCTGTTCCTGCGCGCCCATGTTCGAACGAAGCAGTCCTGAGCAGTTGGGCATGCATGAAGAGGTGGTGTTGTCTCTGGGACTCGGTCATGGATTCTTTTACCGGCCGTTGCCCGATTGGGTGGACCCGGTGGTCGCCTGGAGCGGAAAGTAAGCCTGAAGGCGATGGGAACCCGCCGGCCCGGCGAGGAAAGAAGCCGGCGGGGACGCGCCCCCGCCGGACGATGGGTACTGACTGACCAGGCTCGATCCGGTTACTTGTCGCTCACGAAATAGACAGGAACCAGACCGCCGCCCTGGTGGATGTTGATGATGCTGCCCGCGGCGGCACGCACGAAGCAACCCGCGAATTCCCCGTCATGGGACCAGAAGTTGATATTGACATTCTTCTTGGCGAATCCCTTGTATTCTCCATTCTCCACCACCGGGAAATCATCCTGGGGAATATGCACGAAATCCTGAACGGTAAACTGGACATCCTCACTGATGATCTTTTGGATGTACTGATCCCAGTCATTCTGATCGCTGTATCTGCCTATCTTGACGCCGAATCCGCCATACCCCGCGTTAGGCTTCAACACGAACAGGTCCTTGTTGTCGCGGACATGGGCGACCAGGTCCACTTTTTTATCACCGTAGGTAGTGGCGCCATCCTTGAAGTTCCTGGTCCAGGGCACAAACATCCGGTTCGCCTCGTTCTCTTCGGGTGTGAACATGTGCGCGTACTTGGCATCGGTCAGGATTTCCATGACCGATTTGAAGCCGCCGGCGGCCGAGCTGACCGGATTGATGAAGCATACATTCCCATCGCGGTACGCATTCAGGATGTTCTGGCAGTCGGGGTAAAACTCATCCTGCAGAAAATCCTGCATCGAATCTCGGTACACGAGGGAGATGTGCTTTCCCTTCAGGAGCAGTTTATGACCGTCGTAATCGAACTCCCGAGGATCGGCGAACTGGGCGTCGTAGCCTGCCTCCCTGTAGTATTCAATGATGGCGTAGTAATCTGACAGAATCGTCGACTCGTTCCAGCACACGAACGCCATGCTTGGTTTATCCGCTGGTTTGATACCCTTGGCCTGGCACCACTGGCGATACTTTCTCAGGAAGATCCGCATATGGAACTTCACCAGCAGGTCGGCGGAGAGTTTATAACGATCCCGCAGCGCCTTGACCGCGGGCATGCGGTCGAACATGGCAAGCAGTTGATCGTGCCAGCCCATGCCACTGGGATCGGCGGTGTTGAACTCGAGATACTTCAGCTCTTTGTTTTCCGGATTGAAGAATACATCGAGTCGATCGATGATCTGGTAACCGGGATATAGCGCATCTACCTTGGACAGTTCACCCAGCCGCCCGTGGAATTCGATGTATTCCTGGAACTTGCCTTCTTTGAAGTACGCCTCGCAGACCTTGTTCACCGAGGATACGACCATGTTGGTCGAATACTCGAAATATTTGCGGTCCTCGAGATCCACGAAATAGGGCTTGAGAAAGGTTGGGAACGGCTTGCCCTTCATGAGCATCCCCTTCTCAAGCATGGCCGCGGACAGCTCCTTCATCTGGCTCACCGTATCGGTTTGTTCCAACAGATCATGGAAATCCTTGTTGACTCGATTGAGCAGTTCCATCTTGGCTCCTTCCAGGGTGCAGGTTGCGTTGCCTACTCTCGTGCGAGTATCACAAGGTTTCTACAATGGGGGGTGGCGGCTGTCAATGGGGTGTGCCCGCATCAGCAAGCCGCGGCGAGGGAATCGCGGTCGGTGGTCACGGCCGGTCAGGACGAGCCACCGGTTCCTGAAAGACCCCGCTGGTAGTCCTCCAGCAACGGCTGTGTCATTTCCGAAACCTGAAGCAGCGCATCCACATCCGCCGACAGTTCGGCAATGCTTGCTTTCACTCCCGCCAGTTCACTGGACCCACACCCGGCGGCAGTGGAAGCCAGCCGGAGCAGTTCAAGGTGGACGTTCCGCATGGCCAGCAACGTGCCCGATATGTTGTTTTTAATCCGTGCAACGCTTTCCTTTACCTTGGTAACATTGCGCCGTTGATCGCGCAGCAGGCGGAGGTTGGCGGCCTCAAGGTCCGTGAGATCCTCAGCCGGCCGAGTGGTCAGGTCTCCGATGCGAGCGTCCAGAATATTTTCATTATAAGGCGCGATCGCCTGTTCGATCTCATCTGCTCGTTTCGAGAATCGTTCCACAGCCGTTAAAAACGTCTTTATCCGTTCTTCTGTTTCCCCCAGAAAAGCACGATCCTCCTCATTCAATTCGGTGGTCACCCGCAGAATTTCGGCGGACAACCCGGTGGCTTCACGGACATACCCGGCGTACGGTTCCTTGAGTTGCCGTTCCGCGGCTGATGGAGCCGGAAATGCGCGCGCTGCCCGTGGCGGCCCGGACGCTGCGGGACTGGAGACCTCCAAGCGCCGCCGGACCGTGAAGTATCGATCCACGTTGCGCTTCAGGATCCCGATGAAGGGAATCACCACCCACGGCAGCCCAGGAGTAAACAGCATGTTGATGAACACCAACAGGACGAGAGTCAGGCTGCTCCTCGCCAACGGCCGGAGGAATGCCTCATCCGTGAGGACCGGCCAGGGAGGCGGCGGCCGATCCCGGACCCGTCGCCGAGGCGCCAGTTCCGGACCACAGCCATGACGCGGCACAGGTATGCCGTGGCGATTCCCACGCCTTCTGCCTCTCACATCTCCCCCAACCTCGCCTTCATCTCCTGAATGGCGGTGTTCAGATCGGCCAGGGACATTCCCTTGTATCGTTCCGGAAGAAATCGTTCATCCGTGCACTCTTTCACCGCCAGCAGATCCATGAGCCGCAACCTTTCGACATGGGCCGATGGTCTGAATTCACGAGCCGTCGCCGCCAGCAGCTCGGCGAAGCCCTGGTTCGGATCGGACCTCGTTTCATAGAGGCGGTTGGCCCTGATGAGCATCCCTTCCATCTCGTTGCCACCAATTTCCGCATTTTCCGGGAGTTCTGGCAAGTCAGCGGGATTGACTTTTAATTTCAGCTTGCGGACCATGGCAGCCAACAATTGCCGGCGGCTTTCGGCATTCTGCGGCGGGAACAGTGGAATATGGATGTCAAGCCGACCTTGTCGTTTGAGATCCACCTCCAGCAGATCCGGTCTGCTGGTGGCGAAGATCCAGAGGATGCGGCCGCGGTTCTTGGTGTCGCTCATCTCCCTTGCGAGCATCGAGTAGATCCTTCCGGAGAGTCCGGAATCCCCCTCACTGCCGCCCCTCTTGCCGGTAACCTGGTCCGCTTCGTCGACGAACACGACAACCTGGCCCAGCGCGTGCAGTATGTTGAAGATTCTTTCCAGGTTGCTTTCCGTGGCCCCCACCCACTTCTCCCGGAAATTTTTCAGCTCGACCACTGGAACACCCACTTCGCCAGCGAAGCATTCCACGAGAAAAGTCTTACCCGTACCTATGCGGCCGCAGATGAGATACCCCATGGGCAAAGCGCCGGCCTTGCCTCTCCTGAACAGTTCGGCATCACGGCGGAGCCAGGCGATCGCTTCCTCGTGTCCAGCCACGGCGTCGAGGGTGAACGGGGACTCGACAAACTCCAGGCGGCCGAACACCTCTTTCTCGATCAGTTCCTTTTTACGATCGGTAAGGTAGGCGCCGGTGATGACCCTGCCGTTTTTCCAGGCCAGTCGGATAAGATGAGAGACATTTATCCTGGAAAGCCCGACCAGGCGTTGAGCGAGTGTTCGGCGGTCCACTTCGCAAATGGTTGAGAAATCGCTGACATCCCTGGTGAGAGAGTCGATGAACCGTCTTATTTCCGCTTCATCGGGCAGCGGCAGCATGATCTTGGCGGCATATGGGTTCTCCACCAGGTTTTGATTCAGATCCAGGAGGTTTTCAGTGATGAGGCAGGTGGCTATGTAGGCGCTGGTGACAGCGGGATCGCGAGCCCAGTCCAGGAGTTTCAGGACCACTTCGCTCAGATCTCCGGACATGTAGACCGGGTCGGCGTGCGGCGCCACGAAGGCAGCATAATCGATGATCACCGCGATGCGCAGCCGCCCTTCCTGATCCGGCCGGAACGCCCGTGGCGCGGTGATGCTCATACGGATGAAGCGGTCCACCAGGGACAGCGCCCGTTTGGGATCGGCCGGCAGCACCAGGTTCAGTTCCCCATCAGGCGCGCCACCTGCTGCCACCTGCGCCAGGATATCGGCGCGATAGGTCCGGACGATTTTCATGAAAGTCTCGAAATAGACGCTCCCCCGAGCCACCTTCAAACCCTTGCCGCGGTCGTACTGAATGACCACGTCGAATCCCCCGAACATCACGTCGGTGAGGTAGGCGCGAAGCGAGAGGAACGAACAGGCGGCACCACCTTCCGCCACGGGGAAAAGGTCGTTGACGTTGCCATGCAGTATGAACTGGCTGGTGGTCTCGGCACGGAACGCCTGGCGCATCTCTTCCGCCCAGGCAGGCAAAGTGCTCATGGTAGCTCCTCCCGATTCCGCACCGCGTTACTCGGCTTCATTCACGATGGGTGGCGGCGGAATCAGATCCTCGTCGATACTCCGAAAAAGTTCTTCCTGTTTATCCATCCACGAGATCGTGTCCGCCAGGGTGCCGGAAACCATGTCCAGTTGATCGGAGAGAAAGGTCGGATCCCGGTTCACCACCGCCTCTTCCCTGAGCAGTTCAACCTGCTCCTCGATGCGGTCGAGTTCCGCCGAGATCACCTGCATGGTTTCAGCCGCCTTCTCCATGTTCTCCATGCGGCGGCGCTTGATGACGATGGTGCTCTCCAACGAGCGCTTCACAGAATCGGAGAGATCTTCCCGCTTGAGGCGCATCTCCATCTCCCTGATATCGGCCAGCATCCGCTGTTGATCGACGTTCTTGAGATTATGGGCGATAAGCTGCTGGGAACGCAGCAACTGCAGGAATATCCAAAGCAGGCGGTTGACGCCGGAGGTTTTCATCTCCGCCAGGGAGGTATCCGGCGAGTCGAAATCCTTCCCCAACTGAAGCAGTTGATTGCATCGGGTTTCGAGTTTCTTGAACCTGGCCTGCCCGGCGCCCTCGAGGGTTCCCACGTAGGAATCGATGGTGGGATTATTAGTCACCGCCTTCCGGTCGAAGACACCGGCCTCCACCAGGCGCTGAAATCTCCTGTTGGAGGTGAGCAGCATGAGGTATGCGGTCTCGAAGGCAGCGCCCACGAACAGGAACCCTGGACTGGCAATGCCGAGGATGGTGAATCCCGCCATCAGGATCTTGTTGACCGGCAGATGACCCAGGCCCCTGATATGGGGTCTGGCGTTGAATGCCGCCTTGAGATACTTCCAATAGGAAAGCCTGCCGGCCATCATTTCCCCCTGGAGCCACCGATGCGGTTGAACGCCCCGGTGATTTCCTTCACCACTTCGAGGAAAGCGGGATCCTCCTGCATCTCGAGGGGTGAACGATCCAGGGAAGGCGGAAACACATCGGTGAACTCGGCGCTGATTCTACCGGGCGACGGACTGAAAATCCACACCCGGTCTCCCAGGTAGGCGGCTTCCACTATGGAGTGGGTCACGATGAACACCGTCGAAGCCACTTCCGTCCACAATTCCACCATCAGCCACTGCATGTCCAGACGGGTTGGTTCATCGAGCGCCGAGAATGGCTCATCCATGAGAAGGATACGCGGTTTGAGGGCGAGTGATCTGGCCAGGGCGACACGTTGCTGCTGACCGCCAGACAATTGTGCCGGATACTTGTGCTCGTGACCGGCCAGCCCGACCCGTTCGATCCATTCCCTGGCGTGGTCCCTCATTTCCGCGTGGGATGGCTGGTGGGGATCGCGATCCAGCCGCATTCCGAAGACGACATTTTCCAGAACGGTGAGATGTGGGAAGGAACTGTATTTCTGGAAAATCATGCCGCGGTCCCGGCCGGGTCCGGTCACCGGTTCACCCTTTACCAGCACTTCTCCGGTGGTGGGAGGCAGCACGTCGCTGAAACCAGCGATCAGGTTCAACATGGTGGATTTCCC
>JAFGDC010000449.1 GCA_016932295.1 candidate division CSSED10-310 bacterium | reverse complement strand
GGAAAGGAACCGCCGGTGATCCGCCACTCCGTTCTCAGGTGGTTTCCGGGTCGCATAGACGAAAAATCTTCGATCCCCTGCCAACCCTAACAGGGAGGGGAGCCGTGGCTGCACGAACTCGCTTGGTGGGCCTTCGGTGACACGCTGGATAGCCAGAAGTGGACAAAAGGCGGGAAACCTCGACAGCCCGGCATCACCAACGGTCCCCTCCCTGGTTTTCTTCATTCCCGGGCACCCCCGCCAGGCGCCGCCATCAACCGCAGACCACCCGGCCAGGCCACCCGATACTCCTCCCGAACGTCACTACCGCCATCCGTCAATTCACCACACTGAAACACCCGACCCCGGTCACCAGCCTGCGCCGGACCGGCAATCCGCCGCCGCGCTACTCCTCGCGCTGCCAGACAACCCGCGCGAACTTGGCACCCTGCGACCACTTGAATTGCAGATCTCCCTTGTGCGCCCGATGGATCATCCGGCCGAGACGCTGTGACAGGGAAACCGTAGTGGTGGTCAACGCCAAACCATCGTTCTCTTCCCGAACATCCATGAGGCGCTCCAGCGGCTTCGACTGCGCCGCCCGATCACACTCGTTCTCGATGAGGCTCATGATCATGCTTCGATGACGATGGAAATACGATCCACTCAATAACAACATTCCGCCCGGATACCTGTCCGCAATCTTCCGGCAGGCGGGGCAGGTCGTTTCCTGGTAGTTGCCGTCCTTCTCGATGCGCTCCTGCAGACATGCATCATGCACCCAGCGCTTGCCATGGAAGACCGCCTTGCATTCCGGGCAAAGGATGCTGCCACCGGCGCGCCGCCGGTAAGGGTCCTTCGGCATCCGAAGCATCCGCCCCGAAGCATACTCTCTACTTCGTCGAACACCTCGCGTCATGTCACCCCCCGTCGTTTTTCAATCCTGCCGCCAGCGCTTTCTCACACCAGCTCTGAAATGAGTGTACGAAACAGCCTGCTTTCGAGTCAAGGAAGCATTTCCCAGGCACTTCCACTTGCGCTCCGCCGCCCTTTCGGAAAACCCGGTGACCACACTCCCCACGAGTCCCGAACCTCCTTCCCCGTGCTTCCGGACCGCACCCGGGACACCCGCTTCGGGAAAAGCTTTTTTTTTCACGATTATTTGCAGGAATGGCTTGATTATTTTTTCCGCCGCTGCTATATAGGAAATGTCCCTACCCTAACTAAACCCTTCTTTCACCTTAGCATCCCGGGGGGATAAAAAGTCCCCCCTATTTTTCTGTACCTGCGACAACGCATTGCGTCATGGCCCCCGGCAGGCGCCGAAAATAAGACGAAGGACGGAGTCACCCCCGTCCTTCGCCGCGAGCTGAAATTATCGATCAGTCCTTGAGTGCCGCCAGGATCCCGGTCACCAGCACCCAGGTCTTCTCCACGGAGTCGATTTCCACTTCCTCCGCGATCGAGTGGGCGCCATGGATCTCCGGTCCGAGGGAGAGCATGTCGACGTGGGGTAATTTCTTGCTGAAAATGCCGCACTCCAGTCCTGCATGGATGGCCCGGATGACTGGTTCCCGTCCATGGATTTCCTGGTAGACCGCACTGGCCTTTTTCAGCAGGAACGAATCCTTGTTGGGTTTCCAGCCAGGGTAACCGCGTGGTTCTTCGACACTGGCGCCGGCAAGCCGTGCGATCGTCCTGATCTGGGCTTTCACCACATCGATCATGGAATCCACTGCGGACCTGTTGAGCATGCTGATTACGAACTTGTCCCCTTCGATGCCTATGACACCGAGGTTTGTTGAAGTTTCCACCAGTCCATCCACCTCGGTGCTCATGGCCTGCACACCATGGGGCAATGCCACCAGCAGATCGATGATGGCATCGGTCACAGCGGGGACCGTGGGTGGCATGGCGACGTCATCCGTTTCAGTCAGGCTGAACCGGAAGCCGCCATCCACCTTGGCAAGCTCCTCTGCCACCACTTTTCCCACCGCTTCCATGGCGGTCATCACGGCGGCCTTGTTGTCACCGGTCCACAGGACGGCTCTCGCTTCCGCCGCTATGGAATTCCGCTTGCTGCCGCCGCTGATCTCCGCGATCCGTATGGAACCGGCGGCACGGGCGGCGTTCAGGAACCGGCCCAGAATTTTATTGGCGCTGCCGTGACCGAGATTGATATCGGCTCCGGAGTGACCGCCAAGCAAGCCATGGATCGCCAGTTCGAGGTAGGTTCCTCCTTTGACGCCCTCGCGTTCGAGAGGCAACCGTACAATGGAATCACCGCCGCCGGCGCAGGAAATATAGTACGCTCCCCACTCCTCCGTATCGAGGTTGAGCAGCCGCTGGCCCGAGACGAAATTGGGATCGAGGCCATGCGCGCCGGTCATGCCGGCTTCTTCATCGATGGTGAACAGGAACTCCAGCGCGCCATGCTCCAGGTCGGAGGATTCCATGATGGCGAGCATGAAAGCGACGCCGATGCCGTTATCGGCACCGAGGGTTGTTCCCACGGCGCGCACATAGCCGTCTTCGATTTTAACCTCGAGAGGATCCTTCTGGAAATCATGGCTGGAACCGGTCGCCCGCACACCCACCATGTCCAGGTGGCTCTGCAGGATCATCACCGGCACCTTCTCCCGGCCCGGGGTGGCAGGCTTGGTTACGAGCACATTGCCCACGGCATCGCGTTTGACGTCGAGTCCCTCGGCGCGCGCCTTCTCCATCACGTAGGCGGCAACCTGCGCTTCGTTTTTGGAAGTGTGGGGTATCTTGGTCAACGCCTCGAAATGACGCCACACCGGTTTCGGTTCAAGCTTATTCAGTATACTCATGTGTATCCTCCATGCTGTTATGGTTCATAGGCAATGCACCGTTAACGTTCTCTCGACCTTGCAAGGGTCACATTTTCTCCGGGGCATCGATCCCCATCAAAGATAGACCATTGCGCAGGGCGACCCGCACGGAATGACACAACGCCAGCCGGGCAGTGGTCAACGAGTCGTCCTCGATCCCCAGCACCTTGTGCTGCGTGTAGAACTGGTTGAAGGCCTTGGCCAACTCCCAGAGATAGTACGCGAGCCTGGTGGGATTCAATCCCTCTGCGCTGCGCCGGACGGTATCCGGATACCGCCACAGGAGCCGCACGACCGTTGTTTCCTGCGGCTCACCAAGACGCCGTGGGTCGAACTCCAGTGGTTCGTTGCGCGCCGCCTTGCGGAAGATGCTGCAGATCCTGGCATGGGTATATTGCAGATAGGCGCCTGTTGCGCCCTCGAATGACAGCGATTCCCTGGGATCGAAATGGATGTCCTTCTTGGGACTCACCCGCAGCATGAAATACTTGATGGCTCCCTGCGCCACCATTTCCGCAATGGGATCCCATTCGTGATCTCCGAAGTTGAATCCCGACTCGGCCATGATGGTTCTGGCCATGGCCTTCATCTGGTCCAACAGGTCATCGGCATCCACCACCTTGCCCTCCCGCGATTTCATCTTCCCCTCGGGCAGGTACACCATTCCATAATTGAAATGGTGGCAGGCATCACTCCAACTGTACCCGAGCAGTGCAAAGATTGAGAACAGGACCTGGAAATGGTAGTTCTGCTCCGATGCTACCACGTAGATTGCGCGATCGAGCCGATATGCACGGAACCGTTCAACAGCCGTGCCCAAATCCTGGGTGACGTAGACAGAGGTGCCGTCACTGCGCAACAGGACCTTTTCGTCCAGACCCGCAGCGGTCAGGTCCACCCACACCGAGCCATCATCCTTGCGGTGAAATACCCCGCGCGCCAGTCCCTCATGAACGATATCCCGACCCAGGAGATAGGTATCGCTCTCATGCTGTACCAGATCGAAAGTGCATCCCATGCGTTCATAGGTTTCCCGCATGCCGTCCATGGCCCAGCCATTCATGGTGCGCCATAACCGGCGCACATCCTCATCGCCGTTCTCCCAACGGCGCAACATGTCCTGGGCGGCATCCAGCAGACCGGGGTCTTCCCGCAGGGCTTGTTCGAACTTCACATAATAGCCACCAACGAAATGGTCCCCCTTGATCCCCGCGCTCACCGGCGTCGCACCGCTGGAAAACCGTTCGTACGCAAGCATTGCCTTGCAGATATGAATGCCACGATCATTGAATATGGTGGCCGTGATCACCTCATTCCCGGCGGCCTTGAGAATCTCCGCCAGGGCCAGGCCGAGAGTATTGTTCCGGACATGTCCCAGGTGCAACGGTTTATTGGTGTTCGGTGAGGAATACTCCACCAGGATCCTGGCACCAGTAGCAGCAGCGCGCCCGAAACCGGTGTCCTCGTCATGGACCTGGCGCAGCGTGACCCCGAACAGGTGGCTGGGATGCAGCGAGATATTCACGTAGGGCCCCATCGCCTGCGTCGCCGACAGCAGGGGATGGCCGGCAAGCCCGGCGGCGAGTCGTTCGGCGACTGCCCTGGGTGAGGTGCGCGCTGCCTTCGCCATCGGAAAACAGGCAAGACTGAAGTCGGCATCCACATCTTCAGGCGGAGCCGTAAGACGCACATCGGGTACTGCGCCAGGCTCAAGTTCCAACACGTCCAGCACCGCCTGAAGCAGGTCCCGTTCGATGGATTGAATAGTCCGATCTTTCACGCGGCGCTCCTATTTCACCGACATCGATTCCGGTGTCAGGGGGGCTGGATTGAGTTCCCAGCGCATGGTCCGCATGATGAACCAGTCGGCGATGACAGATGGAATGAACTGCAGATAACATTCGTTGGGGATACTGAGCATCTGCGCGCGATCGTAATTGGCCAGAGGGATATCGAGCACTATCATGCCGTGATCATCCATGAGAGCGAGATACTCCCTGCTGTCGGCACTATGGATTATACCGCTCAGGCGCTCACTGAAAGTGATCCTGCCGGTGTCTCGGATGTCGCGCCTGGAAGCCGGTGCCACCACCAGCAGCCGGGTGGCCTGAATGGCCTCGTCAGTCTCCGTCTCATACAGTTCCAGCCGCTTCACCCGAGGCGGCACCTGGTTGTTGGTAAGCACCGTGAAGCCGGGGATCTCGTCCCTGGCTGCGATTCTCTGCACTCCCACGTGCAGCTCGTCGCGGGGCGCCGGGCACTGGGTTCGATAGTCCCGCCAGAACGCCAGCGGTGAAGCACCCACATCGTAAGGCACCCACCCGATATCATTGAACCACACTTCTCCCCAACAGCGTTCCAGATCCCGCGTCACCAGCCTGGCTGGTAACCCCAGGGAGCGCAGCAAGGCCACCGAGAAGTGAAGACGCATACGGGGATTGGAAAGGTCCACTCCCGGCACGGTGACAGTGGGATCGGTGAAATACCTCGAGTAGATCAAGTCACGACAGATCTTCAATGCATCACCCCTGGATTCCGGGGCAACCTCCGCCACGGCCATCTCCACGACCGTATCCGGCGCAGGCATGCCGGGCAGCGGTTGCACAAACGGCAAAGATTCCACTGGTCCGGGCAGCATGGGAACGGGAGCGGCCAGGTCCAGCCGCAGGCAGTTGGTCTTGTCGAACCACTCCAGACTCATACTATGCCAGGACAGCCAGGCATAATCGCCGGGAATCAGGAGCTGCTGATTGCCATACACGTCCTGCTCGAGGATGGGCTCCACAATGACACCCTCCTCCACCGGCAATTGGATGCGAACAAAGGCATGCTGGATGATGCTGTCATAGCTGCGCGGCAAGGCGATGCGAGTCGCCAGAAACATCGATCCCGCCGGGCGGTCGAGCCGATAGCAACTGTCCGTAACTGTTTCGACGGATTTGAGTCGGGCGGCAGCGGTGGTCTCCACCACCACGGCGCCGGCGCTGGTTCCCACGAGAAGAAACTCGTCATCGTACGACGTGGCCAATCCCGTGATGCTGTCAGCCGGCAAATGACCGGAGGCGGTGGTGAACCGCTGTTCGACGTCACCTTCCTTGAGCACGAGACCGCCGCCGAGCGCGGCGTACCAGATGCGTTCCTCGGCGCTCATCATCACCAGCGGAGCGATACAATCCAATTTCTTCGCGTACGGTTCCAACTTTCCGCCGGCCAACCGCCAGAGACCCTTCTCGCTCACCACGAAGGATTCCCCTTCATCAGTGGTGAACATGCTTCCCGCAGTCTTAAACACTGACCGCTGCTTCTTTTCGGTAACCCGGTTCACCTCGTCACCCAGCAGTTCCAGCAAGCCCTGGTCCCGAGTCAACACCAGCACGGCATTGCCAGCCTGGGAGAAGGCATGATCCCCTGGTTCACAGGTGGCCACCTGGTGGACACCGTCGGGTTCCACTGACACGATTCCGTCCGCAACGGCGGCCAGCAGGCGACCGCCATGCCAGATCAGATCGGTGACGCCGGCCAGGGTCCCGAGCCGCTGCCAGCGCATGGTCGACAGATCGCAGCACCAGAGACCGCCGTCGGTGGCGCTGACTATCCGGCCAGCCTTGCCATCGAACGCCAGGGCATTGACAGCGGACTCGAAAGGCGGGTCAGGCACCAGGACGGCGCGCCCGGTGCGATCCACGTAGGCAAGCTGCCGGCTGCTTTCTGATTCTGCCACGAGCCACCACCCCGACGCGGGGTCCGCGGTGACATACGATACGGCGCCAAGGTTGACGCCGCCGCCACCCACGGGAATGAACCCATGCCCTTCACCAGTGGCGAGCCCAAGGGGCAATGCTATCAAACAAGCAAGCATGCTGAATCCACGTAATCTCATCGGTGCTCCTTTCGTCCCGCATCAACTACCACCCTCGCCTGATCCGGGCCTTCAGACACGGATTCGTATTTGTAGCATCACCGGCGTGTTTTTTCTATTCAATTCCCGGAGAAGCGTTCCGTCCCCGGAGAAGCGTTCCGTCCCCGGAGAAGCGTTCCGTCCCCGGAGAAGCGTTCCGTCCCCGGAGAAGC
>JAFGDC010000448.1 GCA_016932295.1 candidate division CSSED10-310 bacterium | reverse complement strand
CCTGGATCTTGTCGCCCGACTCCCGCGCCAGTGCCATCGACTCCCTCAGACTGTCACGGGCTGCGGCATTGTCCTGCATGGCCATATGAAGCTGCGCCAGATTATAGTGGTCAACGGCCAGTGCGTCCTTGTCACCGGTCCCGGCATGCAGTTCCATCGCTTCGCGCCGCAGCTCGAACGCGGATTTGATGTTGCGTTTCATGAAGCGCACCGCGGACAGGTTGCCCAGTATATCTCCAAGCAATGGATCATCCTGCGCCCGGCCCAGGTTCATTGCCTTCTCCAGAATAACCTCGGCCTGGTCTGTGGCTTTCTGGTTCAGACGGGCGCTGGCCAATCCCTTCAAGGCCGGCAGCCAATCCGGACGTTTCTCCAAGGCAGTGGTAAAGCTGGTTTCCGCCGCCTCGAAATCATGGGTAAGCAGGTAGATTTCACCTTCTCCGAGGTGAGGTGCCGGAGAATCCGGATGCATCCCGGCCGCCTTTCGGAAAAATGCCACGCCGTCACCAAGGCGTTTCCCCGCATCATAGGCATCCACCAGTCCATAGATGACCGCTGGAGCATCATCGCCATCCGACAGCCGGGTTTGAAGCGCGGCGATCTCCTCGTTCCTGTTTTCCATGGGACGGTAGTATTCCAGGCCCCGCATCGGTATGTGCACCTCGTTATTCCGCGCTTCTTCCAAGTGCAACAACTGCTCGCCGAAATAGATGGCCAGTGCCAGGACGAGTCCCACCACTACCACTGCTCCGGCCCGTTGTCTGCCCACCCTGATTCTCGCTCGCTCCGCTTCGCTGATGGGCGCTTTGTTTCTTTTCATCCAACCCCTTCCATGCCGTCCTTGACCGTCCCATTCTCGAATGAAGGATCTCGGCCCGGTTTATGGTTGCAGTGAACGGTTTCCATCGGTCAGACGGACGAGAACGTCATGTTCACGCAGGACCGATGGATGTACCAATTCATCCGCCAATCCGACTCGTTCCCTGATGGTGTGCGCCCAGAAATCTCCAATGGCCAGTTGAAAGGGTTCGGGGAGTTCCGCCGGAGCATCACTACCGAACACCCGTCGCCATTGCTCCCTGGTGAGGGTCACCACCCAGACCGCGTTGTTGTAAGGGCAGGCGCTCCATAAATCCAGTACCGTCACCGGGCCGGCCGGCAGCCCTGATTCCGCGAAAATGACACAGATATCCGCTCCCAACTCTGTGCGGATGAGACTATCCAACCGCGCCGTGACTTGCTTGTCGTCCATGGCTTCCGGCAATGATCCCACGACACGGTCGAGATCTTCCGACTCCCGCATGTCTCGCATGGGAGCTGTCTCCACCGGCCCGTCGACATACTTGATCCATGAATACCTGCCGATCTGCGGTTCGCGCTCCGGCTTCGATGCATCCAGATATACCACCGCCAGTCGTGAGGGATTCTCCAGTATATAAACCTGGACGAATCCGGGCTGACAGTAACTATTGGGATAGGTGATGGAGCCGGTGTTGATGCAGAGCGCTCCCGGCCCTTCGAATCCGGGGAGTTCCTGCCGGGAGAAGATATGAGTGGTTGCGGAGAGGATGAGATCGGCCTTGGTCATGAACAGCCGCCGGCGTTCCGGCTGGAGTTGGGGAAGCCAGAATCCGTTGAATGAGTGTGCTCCCACCACGATGATGTCGCGGGGTCCCTTGTCGATTGCGGCTAATTGCCGTTCCATGAACATCCTGGTCGATTCGGGGAAGGCTTCGTTCGGATCCTCGGGCATATCCGGAAAATGCCCGTGAATCCAGTGAACCGTGTACGCTCCCGCCGGGATGTGTGCAACATAGTCCACTCCGTTGGGCTGGATCTCCATGGCGACGCCGGTGAAGGGGGTGACGGCGGCCATGAGTTCGCGGCCAGCGCCCCAGTCTTCCTGGCCGGAGCCGTAATACTCGTTCTCGCCATCGGCAATGCCGGGAAAGAATCGTTCATGCCACCACGGGTCGTCACGGAGGAGGTCCAGGAAGTCGTTGGTCCAACCCCGCTTGAGATGGTCACCCATGCCGATGACAAAGGCGGTCCCGGCGCGCTTCATCCAGTCCTGCATGCGCATGAACTCGATCCGCAATGGACCGTCCCCCTTGTTGTCGCTCATGATGGCGAAGCTGAATACGGCCTCATCATCGAGTGTTTCCAGCGGATCCATGGGATGTACCGCCGGTTGAGACGTCTGCCGGATCGCACATGCCGAACACAGCAGGACCAGGAATGGAACGAGTCCGAAAAGGATTCTATTCATAGCCGGCTCCTTGTGATATGCCCGGCGGCATGGCGCCGCGAGGAAATGATATAATACCGCGCCGCCGCCAGGGAGGAAACAGTTGTATCACCGGGTCGGTTCCCGGCGCCGGCGGATGGTTTCCCGGTACAGCTCGAAGAGTCGTTTTGCCTCGTCGTTTTTGCCCTTGACCGCCAATAACCGGGCGAGATTCTTGACGCCCGGTTCGAATCCCGGATCCAATCGTACGCATTCCTCCCATGCCCGCGCCGCCTCGTCCTCCAGCCCCACCCGGTATCTGGCCACTCCCAGGTTGTACCAGGCCGGTAGCATGCCGGGCTGGAGCGCGACGCTTTTTTCCAGCGGCGTGATGGCTTCACGCCATCTTTCCAGGCCGAGCAGCACCAGTCCGAAATTGTACTGCACATAGGGGTCTTCCGGGTGTTCTTCAGACAATTCCCTGTTGATTTTTTCCGCGGTTTCCGGATCACCGCTCAGCCACCGGCAGGTGGCCAGTTCGATGCGGGCCTGGACGTGGCCAGGATCGAATTCCAACAGCCGTTCGTAGGTCTTCACGGCGGTCTCGAATTCGCCTCTTCCGCGATAGAGATTTCCCAGGTTCACGTGGGCTGGGGTGTATTCTGGTTCAATTTCAATCGCCGACGTGAATGCGGCTTCAGCGTCTTTGTCACGTTCCATCCTGGCCAGGGCAAGACCCAGGTTATTGTACAGCGCGGGATCCTCGGGTTCGATGGCGATGGCGCGCCGCAGGGCATCTGTGGCCGCCTGAAAATCGCCTTGCGCCTGGCGGACATTCCCAAGGGCTTTCCAGGCGACGGCGGAGTCAGGCCGTTCCGCTACGGCGATGACCAGGTTGGCCGCGGCGGCCTCGAACATGGTGAGTCGTTCGAAAGCGATACCTTCGTAAAACGCGGTGTGGAACGGGTGGGGGACAGGTATGTACAAAGTGGCGGCAACTCCGGCGATGTACAGGACAGCGGTGGTGATCCGCCGGCCGACTCCCCCCTTGGCTCCGGCCCGGATCATACTGATCATGAGCGTGGCGCCGACCGCGGCGAAAGGTATCAGGACGGCGGTGAGGGGCGCTCGGTAGCGCATGCCGGTGGCCACAAGCAGGTTCGAAGCGGTATACCCGGTCACGACCAACAGCAGCGGCGCCGCGGTCGTTCGCTCCGGCCGGCAGGCTAATCCCGTCAAGGCAAGCATGGCGATGGTGCCGAAGCCGAACAAGAGGCAGCAGGCTTTGAGCAGCCTGGTGCGTTGCTTCCAATCGTGGACGGGAGTACTCACCGACAGCTCGTCGCCGGCCAAGAGCCAACCGGCGCGGCGAGCCAGGATGGCGAGATAGGCGCGTGGTTCCTGGATTATGCATTGCAACGATTTTCGCAGGAAATACGCGGATTGCGCGCTGGTGCCCGAGATGCCCGCGGTTTCCGGTTCCCGCACCAGTTGTTCGAATGAGCGCCCCGGTTCAAGCCGGGCGAAATCCGCTTGCGCCGGCCCGTTGTAGTAATAGAAATTGAATCCTCCACGCGCCTGAAGAATCATCCATTCATCTCCCGCTGCATGGTTTCTCATGGCCAGGGTGCCGAGTGCCAGCAGCCACGGTACGGAGAATCCGAGGAGCACGGTTCCCCGCCGGGCGCGGATGGCGCTGAATATGAGCCAAACGAGGATAAGCGCAATGGGCAGCAGCGCATT
>JAFGDC010000447.1 GCA_016932295.1 candidate division CSSED10-310 bacterium | reverse complement strand
GAAAGCCAACGCATCGCGACGAACATTACAAGATTCGGGGTACGACCCCATTGAAACGCCACTTATATCGAAATCAAAGGCATCGGAGATGGGGCGTTGCGAATCGAGCCGGTCTGCCTTATGCTCTGCAAGGCGCGATCCGGAGGGATTCCCTGGAGAGGTGCGCTCTGAGGAGGCAGCCGGGAGGAGCATTCCTGACCGTTGCACTGCAAAGAGCCGTTCAAAATGAAAGAGGTGAAAGATGACCGACAAGATACGCACTGTAGGCCTGTTGTTTTCCGGGGGGCCGGCCCCGGCGGCCAACTCTGTGATCTCCGCAGCAGCGCTCAATTTCCTCAATGCAGGAGTCCGCGTGATAGGCTTCTATGAGGGTTTCAGGTACCTTTCCAAGTATGGCCTGGAGCCGTTCATCAAAGGCCATCACTACCGGGAGCTTACCTATGCGGATGTGACCGACATCCGGAACGAGGAGGCCATCCTCCTGCGAACTTCCCGGGCCAATCCTGGCAAGCTGGTATCCTCGGTGAACGACCTCAAGGATCCCCGCCTCGTGGAACCGTTACTCAGGGTTTTCAGGGCATTCGAGGAACTTGAACTGGATGCGCTCATAACCATCGGCGGTGACGACACGCTGCGCACGGCGAACTTCATCCACCTGTTGCCGTCGTATCATCCAGACGTCAGAAGAGTCTCCGTGATTCACCTCCCCAAAACCATTGACAACGATTACCACGGCATTGACTGGACTTTCGGCTTTTTCTCCGCCGCCGATTTCGCCGCCAAGGAGGTCAGAGCGCTGTCGGCGGACGTAAAGTCAGCCAATGGGTGGTTTATCCTGGAGATCATGGGTCGCAAGTCAGGCTGGTTGACGTATGCGGCCGGTATTGCCGGCGAAGCCACCAAAATGTTCAGTGTCGAGGATCTGGCGCCGCGGCATTTGGATGAGGACGGGAACCTCGTGATGGGAGTCCTGGCGGACGAGATCATCGAGCTTATAGTGCAGCGTGAACAGCATCACAAATCGTACGGTATCGTCTGCATCGCTGAAGGGTTGGCTGACCACGTGAAGGAGGAGGGCAGGCACCTCGACGATTTCGGTTTGAAACTGTTAGGTGAATCCCAGGTGGCGGCGCGATTGGCGCATCTTGTGGAAACCAGGTTCAAGGCGCGTTTCGGACGCAACCTGCGCATCAGATCGAAACAGATAGGATTCGAAACCCGCTGCACATCACCCATTGCCTTCGATGTTCTGCTCGGCTGTCAGCTCGGCACTGGAGCAAAACGGGCCGTCATCGACGAGGGCCTGGCGGGCATGATGGTGAGCGTCGAGGACCAATTGCAGATCAAGTTCGTGCCGTTCCAGCATCTGGTTGACCAGGTCACCGGTCGAACCAGGGTACGCTTCATCGATCCCGCCTCGGACTTCTACAAACTGGCCAGATCACTGGAATTCAAGGCTTGGCAGGAGGCGGCGGGAGATCAGTCGTGAAGTCGCCGGACGAACTGAAGCGAATTTTCGGGCGGATTCATCGAAAAAGTTACAAAGCGTACAAGGATATTGAAGGCGAGTATGACTTCGGAAGCTACGATCTCTTCATCGATCACGTCCAGGGAGATCCCTTCGCAGCGCCTTCCCGGATACGGATCTGGTTACCGCACCAGGTAGCCGGAATTCCACCGGAGTTCTTTTCCACCACCAGCCGGTCGATCGCCCTGGAGGATTACCTGGGCCGCTCTTTCGCCCGAGCCCTCGGACGGACGAGCCGTGGCCGGCGTGGCATGGGCACCAGCGGATTGATCGAAATCGACCAGGGCGGACAGCACATCCTGGAGCGCAGCGCCGTCGTGGTATTTGAAAACGGGCTGGAGATTCGATTTGTCATGGGTCTGCCTGCTGCCGGCAGAAGCATCCTTGGTGATCAGGCGGTGGAAATGTTTTTCACAGAACTGCCGCCGGCCGTGGAACATGGCTTGATGTACCACCGGCTGGACGGGGCGGTGGTGAAGGCGCATATAGATTGCGCCGACGATCAGGATTGGCTTCGTTCCCGGTTGGCCGCGGAAAACCTCGTGTGCTTCGTGCCGGATGGCGCCCGCCTGCCGCGCATGAGCGGCGTGGATGACCGTCCACTAGATCGCGAAGTGGTTCCATTCGCATCGCCGGACGAGTTGAGAGTCGGCTTCACGCTGCCGCACCATGGCGCCATATCGGGCATGGGAATTCCTCGAGGCGTCAGCCTGGTGGTCGGCGGCGGGTTCCATGGCAAGTCCACGCTGCTTGCAGCCATCGAGTTGGGGATCTACAACCACCTGCCCGGGGATGGACGTGAATTTGCGGTCACCGAACGCAGCGCGGTGAAGGTCAGGGCTGAAGACGGGCGGTATATCTGCGACGTCGATATCAGTCCATTCATCACCAACCTGCCGATGCACAAATCCACCGTCCGTTTTTCCACCGAAAATGCCAGCGGGAGCACATCCCAGGCTGCCAGCATCATGGAAGCATTGGAAATGGGTTCCCAACTCCTTCTCATCGACGAAGACACATCCGCTACCAATTTCATGATCCGCGATCGACGCATCCAGGAACTGGTGGCGAAGAACAGGGAGCCGATCACGCCGTTTGTGGACAAGGTTGAGGCGCTGTTCCGCGATCACGGCGTTTCCACGATCCTGGTCATGGGTGGCTCCGGTGATTACTTCGAAAAAGCCGATACTGTACTCCTCCTGGACAACTACCGCACCTACTGTGTAACCGGAACCGCACGGACGATCGCACAACGTTTCGAGACCGGCCGGTTGAACGAGGGGGGGGAATCCTTCGGTTCGATCAAACCGCGCCGGCCAGCAGCGAACTCCTTCG
>JAFGDC010000446.1 GCA_016932295.1 candidate division CSSED10-310 bacterium | reverse complement strand
TGATTCCACTGCACACGGGTGGGGACCCCGCAAGCCTTGCAGGAGGATGGAGGCGTGGTAAACTACGGAATGCGTAACGCAATACGCACTGGGGGGGCGATGACGGAGCAGCCGGCGTTGGTTTTGCCGAAGTACAGGGAAGCATTGCAGAAGTATGCGCTGGACAATGGATTAAGCCTGGAGGAGCGAACCATCGAGTATGGGTTGCAGTTCAAGGTTGGTGTCAAGGGATTGCCACGGGCGGCGGTGAACGTCTACCAGACAGGTTCTTACTGGATACCGGAGGGCAGTCCGAAACCCGATGGGTTTGAGAAGCTGCTTGAAGATGTCAAACAGCGCTTCGGTGTACGCAAGATCCCCGACCTCAGGTGGACGTTGCGCAGCTCCGAGGAGACCGGTGTCCTGGGTAAGGGAATGGAGGAGCTTGGATTGGTGAGAGCACCGGCGGAGGCCGGATTGGCGTGGTGTTACCTGTCCAGTGTGGCAGGCGAAAAATTCAAGATCCATTGCACGAAAGGGAACGTGGTCGTCATCGGAGGCAAGGGCGGAATGCAGGCCGGCACAGTGGTCAAGTTCGTACAGCGGCTCACCGGCTACGTGGTCGGCGCTGATTCGGCGGGTCCGGAGGTCACTATCGCGGGATATCCATACATTGGAACGGACGAATCGGGGAAGGGTGATTACTTTGGTCCGCTGGTCGTGGCCGGCGTGGCCCTCGATGAACGCAGGTCGGCCATACTGGATGAACTGGGAGTGATCGACAGCAAGAAGCTTAAAGCGCCTGCCATCCGGGAATTGGCCCGGCAAATCCGCGAGGTGTGTCCGGGAGCCTTCAAGGTCGTGACTATAACACCAATCAAGTATAATGAGTTGTACAGGCAGTTTCGGGAGGAGGGAAAGAATCTCAATTCCCTGTTAGCCTGGGGGCATGCCAGGGTCCTGGAGGATCTGGCGCTGGACTGCAAATGCAAGCAGGCAATCACCGATAAATTCGGGGATGAACGCTATATCCGCACCAGGCTGTCCCGTCGCGGCATTGTCCTGGATCTGGTTCAGACACCCAAGGGAGAACGCTTCACGGCGGTTGCAGCGGCTTCGATCCTGGCTCGAGAGACCTTCATCAATTATCTGGCACAGAAATCCAAGGATTCCGGCATTTCGTTACCCCTGGGAGCATCAGAACGGGTCATCCAGGTGGCGCGCGAAATCCATGAACGGTGGGGGATGGATGGGCTGGCGCGAATCGCCAAGCTCCATTTCAAGACCACGCGGCAAGTTTCCCAATCACCCTCCTAGGTCTGCGGGGGCAGCATCCAAATCACAGGAGAGCAATGGTGTAACGCCAGCCGCTTCGCCTCTCGGGGCGGATGACAGGAACAACCGGGCGATCGGTGCCGGGATGAACCTGTTGCACCAGTGATTTCGACAATATTCAGTCCCAGATCCATGCCGGCAGCCGTTCCCGCGCCAGCCGGAGGAGTTCGCTGCCTTTGCCGCTGTGTCTATGCGTTCGCATTCGCCAGAGGAAATAGGGTTTCGCGGCCAGTCTCAGCCACTTCAATCGCCGGCGGTACCATCGGAACCGGGAAGTGTCCGGCGCCAGATATAATGCATCGGTAGGCAGTACGACCAGGCTGACTTCCAGGTTGGGTGCCAGTCCGATCGGAACTGAATGACGCATGCATGCTTCGATCATGTATTCGAACAACGGTGTCATTTCCTGGGCTGATGGAGCAGGTGCGCCTTCCAGCCTGGCGCCTACCAGCGGTCTGAAGATGCATATGGTGGGAAAGGCGCCCATGGTGGTGATCATGTCAACCGCGGCGTACGTTTTTTCGATCGGCTCGAGCCCGGCGATGATCTCTCCCGAACAACTGCCCCTGTTCATCTTGGCGCTGACATGGCGCAAGGCGTTGAAATAGGCTTCCTGGCCGATCCGAGAATGTTTGCCCGGCAGGTGTGTGGCGAATGCATGAGGATCCTGCAGCTCATAACAGAATGAGAAATGGTCAACTCCCAAACCGATCAGCTCGTCATACTTCCACAAGTCGGTATCAGGTGTCAGTTGGATACCCACGAGGGCGCCCACTTCCTCCTTGATCGCCTTCACATAAGGCGCCGCCAGCTCCAGTCCCACGTCCGAATGATGGCCGCTGTTGAAATGAACGAAGGTGATGCCGCTTTCTTGTTTGGCCCGCCTGGCTACCTCCACCACATCACGGATTGATTTGCGCCGTTCCTCATCACGTCCGAGATTCAATCCGGTAGTGCAGAAACCACACCTGGCCTCCTGTCCATCCCGCCAGAACTCACAGGTATCGCCTATGTACACCGCCAGGCAGGTGCCCTGGAGCACGCCGATTCGTGACATGAGTTTACCGCTGCCGGTCCGTGCATCATACCAGTCGGGGCGGGGTGCAAGCCGGATCGGGTACCGTTCGCCGTTTCGCTCGTCTGTCACATTGACGGGAGGCTCGATCTGGAGAACGAAGGGAGACTGGGCGGTAAAACTTTCCACTACCGGGATGTTGATCCAGATGGGTTTCGCTGCCGGCAGGATCGCCTCGATGCCGCTGCCCAGACCAGCCCTGGTGCGATGGATCAGTGTGTTCAGGACTTCGCGACCAGAGGCGAGGCGAACGCCGGCGGTGAAGAGTTCAATTTCGAGCTGTGCGGGATTCAAACGTGCCATTCATGCTACTTACCCAACAGGATGGAGTCTGTCAAACGTTACGCAGCGGCGTCGTTTACCCCGGCGGTATTCACTACCCGGTGAACGGGGGCCGGTGAAGCCAGCATGGCGCTGGTCGTGAGACACGAGCCCCTTGCGTTGCATCGCCACGGATGCTAGGTACGGAGAAGTAGAATCCGGGAGGATGAATCAGTATGAGTTTGAACCTCGTTTTTGTGCTGCCGGAAGCATTCGCCCTGGTGCTGCTCATCGCACACTCGGTCAAGGTGAGAGGATGGAGACAGACCCTGCTGTTTTTCGGCAGCGGTTTTTTCTATTTCACGATCAAGGAAAACCTCACTGCATTGAACTTGTTCCAGCATGGGCGTTATCGCTTCGAGCACATCCAGCTTCCCGTGTTCAAGGCGCCCTTGTTCGTCATCTGTGGTTGGGTGTTTGCGGCATATCTTGCCCTGTCTATAGCGGAAGGGATAATCGCCAGGCTCAAGCATGAACGATCCGAATTGTTTCTCACGCTTGTCCTGTCGATATTCATCACGTCTTCCATCGCCTACGCGGTTGAAGTCTGCGGCGTGACTGCCGGCTGGTGGGATTGGCCGTATCACAGGGGAATAGCCACTGAAGAGGAATTGGCTACGATCATCTACGGGATTTACACACCGATCTATGGTTGGGCACGATTCATCAATGGTTTCCTCGCTATTTTCCTGTTGTTCCAGCGAGTGGACTTGCGGATCAGGAAATCCTTCAGAACCCCTTTGATGTTCTTGTCGTTCTTGTGCATCCTCGCCTCGCTTCTGACCAAGTTTTATAACTTTCAACTCACCGGCATCATCGAGATGATGATCGTGCTTTCATCCACTTTTTACGTCGGTATCAAGCTCCGGCCAGGCACGCCGGAAGGGAAGGGGGAGGGGTGGATCGCCAGGCATGGGGTACTGATGGCTGCAGCCATGATGCTGGGGGTTTGTTACCTCGTGGCATTCGCTTCGCATGCACCGATGAGAACCCTGGTTTCCACCTTCGCCCTCATCTGTTTTCTGTTGATCTATAAAGGCCTGATTGATTTCCGTCTGGCCACCGTCGTGGTACTTGCGGCATACCTGTTCCGGTATGTCTTCAATGCTCCCGCCGTTTCATTCGCGTTCATTCAGGTCACCCTGATCATCGCTGTACTGATTCTCAGGAAGATATTCAGAGCCTACTGGATGCTCAACGGCATGGTGCCCGTCCGGCGGTCACCCATACTGTTCCGGAAAACGCTCGGTGCAATCCTGGTGGTCTGGTTGATAATCATCATCGGCATTCAAAAAGGACAGGTACTCAAAACCTGGCTTCCAGATTTCTAAGGCTTCCAGTTTTTCAATGTTTCCGGATTTTTCAACGGAAAGAGCGCTGTTTCCGATCTTTTTATTCAATCTGCTGGGGTTTTCATACGAGCGATGGGAACAAGGAACCAGACCTGCCCTGCGTGCGATCTTCCCCCGCTGCGTTACCACGTCGCCATCGTCAGCGTGTATGTTGCCATATTGGCTCTCCATTCACATCCCATGTCCGTCCCCGGTTCCTTCAGGCAGATTCAATCAAGGAGCCGGCAGGAGCGCCTGGATCGCTTCCAGGAAGCAGCCTCCCAGCCGCAGCAACTCATTTTCATCAACCAGGTAGTGATCCACCTGGAACTGGCCGGGACCCCGGCTGATGCCGGTTCGGCGATAAAACGCAACTTCTGGCATCTCGACGATGATATGGTACCTGAAACCGTAACCTTGCGGGGGTGGCTCAGTGAGGAGGTAGGGCTGCCGGCGCGGCCAGTAGTGCGATTCTCTGAAGAATGGTCCGAATTCCGCCTGACTGTTCAAGGCGGAGATGAAGCTGCATGCCTCGCTCGCCGCTTCATCGCTTGCCACCTCATAGTTGCCCACAATGGGCATACGGCCCGCCTGGTGGTCGCGAGGCGCTACGTCACAGTGAAGATTAAGGAAGAGTCTCAGATCAAAACCGGCGCGCAGCAGCTCATTGAAGTAGGTCTGCAGCATGGTGCTCTCATGTGATGGGTTGTCATACACCCACCAGACCTGTGAGTTGAGTCCGGTGGTTGGGAAGACCTCGGTGAATCCCCACTTTTGCGCATCCGGGTTCATATGAATCACCACCATGAAGTTGACTCTGTCCAGCGTGGATGGATTCCGTGCCAGTTGGCGGATGATGCCCTCGGCGACGAAACTGCTGAGGGGTTCGAGATGGATGCCGCCACTGATAAACATGACCGGTTTTGCTGAGAGCGGTGCGCCGTCCTGCTTGTAAATCCATATAACGGTGATCGGATTGTGCTCCTGGTATTTTTCTTCGACCCGGCAGCACAAGCCACCTTCACCTATCACCTGGGAACTGACCGTGGCTGCACCGCCGGCGAATAAAAAAGGCAGTTCATCCAGGAATGAACCGAGTCGCGATGGAGGGTAAGGAAGGCTCTGCGTCACCTCCAGGTACCGCGTCTGATTCGAAGACTCGCCGTATGAGACCTCGAAAACGAACGTATAGTCATCCAATCCGATGCCGGCTATCCGGCGCCACTCCTCCAGGGGGGTGCCGTCCGCGCCCAACAGGCGGACTGCCGGACGGAAGTAGGTCCAGTCATAGCAGGCATATCCCCGAATGTAATAGTTTCCCGTTCCGCGCTGCTGAAAATTCAGATAAATCGGTATAGTTTCAAAATGAAATCCAGCGGGTAGCTTGATCTTGAAATCGAACCAGCCGTCATTGCGCCAGTTTTGATCATCGGGAACACTGTCAT
>JAFGDC010000445.1 GCA_016932295.1 candidate division CSSED10-310 bacterium | reverse complement strand
GTGCCAGCGCTTCACAGAGATGATTACAAGATTCCGGGTACGACCCCATCCGGAAGGAGCGCTCGTTGCTGTCGACGTGCGTCCTTGAGTGCCAGCGCTTCACAGAGATGATTACAAGATTCCGGGTACGACCCCACTCTGTACGACCCCACTCTGTAATTCGATGGGAACAGCGCCGCATTTCGTTCATTAACCATGTGAATGGAGCGGAGTGGTTCACAGTGACCGGGGCCGGTTCACTCCGGCATGGCAACTGGCTTTGCTGCTGCGTATCATGTGTGACGAAAAGGAGCTGACATGAAACGATTGTTCTGGTTGTTGTTTCTGCTTTCGGTTATACATTTCCCCGTGGCGGCTGCCGACATTCCCAAGCCGCCTGATGTGACGGGACTCAGCGGGTTTGTCTCCAGGCTGACAGGCGATGGCAATGCCGCGGATCATTTCCTGGCGGCGGAAAAAGTGTTTCTGAAGGATCATGATCGGAAAGAGATCGAGCGGCCCGTCGATGAGGATGACGAAGCCTTCCGGCTGGTGGAGAAGGGCCTGGGATGCGGGCGATGCGAATTTCCCTATTCCGCGACCATGGCCATACCGCCTTACGAACAGATGATCCCCATGATGTCGTTGTATCGATCGGTCGTTAAGCGGTTCCGACTGCTGGGCGATGCCGCCCTGGCGAAAAAAGACTTCGCGACCGCGGAACATTGGTACGGTCACTGTCTTGTCCTCGGCCTGATGTTGTGGAACGAGCCCGGCATCACCATCATCCAGGATATGATCTCCATGTCCTGTCTCAGCGAGGGCGCGGAGGGCCTGGGTGATCTCGCCATCAGCCGCGGTGACCCCGATCGCGCTGCCCTGTGCGCACGGTTCCTGGCGGAAAAGACCGCCTACCTTGATGCCTTGCCGTTGTTCGTGCGGGACACGCTGCGCGGGGGGATGAACTACCCGGCCAAGGTCAGTGATTCCTTCAGGCAGGTGGCCGATGTGTATGAAACGATCGACTACAATCCGCTGAAACTTGAAATCCTGCTGGCTGCATCGGAAATCGTGAGCTTCCACAAGGACAAGGAAACCCTCGGGGTCTGTGCCCGGATCCTCGGCCCGGCATCCCGCGATCCCGATCCGCGGATACGGGCGGTGGCGGAATGGACCGCCGGATTGAGCAAGGAGGATATGAAGTCCCTGCTTGACCAGTACGGCACGGGAGCCGACGAGGTGATATCGGAGCTGAAACGGCGGCTGGACCAAGACGGCGGAGATGACGGCAAATAAGGGGCGCATGGAGCGCATGTACTACCGGCACGCCGGCGCTGTTCATGCCCTGGCCATGCGGCTCTGTGGCTTCAACGAAGCCGAGGCTGTGGACCTGATGCAGGAGACATTCTACCGGGCGTTCCGGGCGATCCCGTGGTTCCGGGGTGAAACCAGGGAACTCGCATGGCTGCGGCGCATTTGCCTCAACATGGCGCGGGAGCGCTGGCGACGCTTCGAAGTGTACCGGTCGAAGGTGGAACCACGGATCGCTGAATGCTGGTATAAGGGGCGCGGGAGCGATGCCGAGGAGAGCCTTACCAGGGAGGTGATTATTGAAGCCCTGATGAAATTGCCTGGGCACATGCGGGAAGTGGTGGTGTTGAGACACCTGGAAGGTCTGACGCCGAAGGAGATAGCTCATGAACTGCGGATCGCCGAAGGGACAGTGCGGTCGAGATTGTGCCGGGCGAGACGGGAGTTGATGCTGTTGCTGGATCTCGGGCAAGGAGGGCGGAATGAACTGTGAACGGGTTCGCGAACTGCTTGAGCAGCGGCTGGATGGAACATTGCCGATGCGGGAATCGAAGTGGGTCGGGGCGCATCTCGCGGATTGCGATGACTGCCGGCGGTATGCTGCCGGTCTTGAAAAGCTGGCTGAGGTGCTGGAGGGACTCCCCGGGACGAAGCTCGATCAGGAGTCCGGACACGCAAGCCTGTCGAGCGCCGTCGCGCGAATCCAGGCATCGCGCGCGGTGTTGCAGAAGCGCCTCGTAGCGGTGGCCGCCGGCATCGTACTGGTGGTCATCATCGGGTATCTGACGGGACGCGGGACCAGTCCCGCGCCCAGTGACGTGCGGGTGGTGGCAACATCCTCCGGCGATGTATGCATATCCCTGGCAGGTTATGCATATGAACTGAATCCGGGGATGATGTACCGGGCCGGCGACCAGCGGCTTGTCGCTTTCCAGGCCGGCGAGTCCGCCATCGCCCTGCCGGCCTCGTTGCGATCCCATGGCCCGTATTGGTTGCGCGACGAGCACGCCGGCGGGGGCGGTCAGGGGATGTGCGTGCCCTACGTTTCGCCCTTCGGCGAGGTACTGGTGCTGCACATCGAATTCATGACCAGCGGACAGCTCGTGACAGACTTCGAAGTCTTCAGCGATGATGCAAGGATCATGCATCATGGAGTGACCTGGCGGCATGGCGAAAAACGGATCATGCTCGAAGGTCGTGTTCCCGCCGCCTATCTGCTGGATCTCGCCATGGAAATGAATGAACTGCTTGTCGCCGGCGCACATGAATCATCGGAAGAGCAAGCCTGACAACGGATCACGGCCTTGAACGGACCGCGGGTTTGACAAGCCCGCATCTTTGGAATCCCGGGCCCGCCGCAGCCCCATTCCAAATACCCGTCATGCAGCATTTTTCTCCGGCAACTTGGCAGCCGCCGGCCTCTCCGCCATTTGCGCCACGTTCCCCAACCGCCCCGTATCACGCAGTTCATAGAGTTGAATAACTTCGCGAAGAAGCAGATCGATCACGTCAGGCGACATGTTCGCGGTTTGAAACATCCGTGGCTGCTTTCACCGCATCTTCATCGGACCCTACGAGGAAGTTCGTATTGTTATGAAGCGTGGGTAGCCGTGGATGGCTGCATCCAGTCCGCCGCAGATGGCGAATCCATGTCCCGTCTGGTTGAGAGGATCAATACTCAGCCGCAGTGCATCATACAGGTTCACGATTCGGGAATCTCGGGATAGGGTCTACACCGCCCGCCGGGTTCAATCAGCTTAACAGGCGAACTCCAGTGCCAGACGGTCAGCAAGAAGATAGCCTTCCACCGTGGGGATGAGCCGGTCCTCGCGCGGCACGAGCAATCCGTGTGCAGTCATTCTTTCCAGGCTTGTCTGCCAGGTTCCACTGCCAGTCAGGTCGGCCAGCGCCACGCCTTCGGCGGTCCTGAATCCCAGCGCCAGGCGCTCGAGACGAAGCTGCTCCGCGGTCAGCGTTTCCCGCGTATCGACTGCGTCCCCGCCGCGTTTCAGTCGCGAGCAGTATTCCTGTACATCGGCGATGTTCCACCAGCGATCCATGCCGAGGAACGAATGTGCCGCCGGACCCAGTCCGAGATACGGCTGATGCCTCCAGTACTTGAGGTTGTGCCTGCAGCGGTATTCGTCACCGAGAGAGTAGTTTGATACTTCGTAGTGTTCATACCCGTGGTCCCTCAGGTATTCCGATATACCAAGGAACATGGCGCACTGGTCATCCTCGGGCAGTTCATGCACGCTGCCGCCGTCGATCATGTCGTGCAGGGGTGTGCCTTCGGCGATGGTGAGCTGATAACAGGAAATATGTTCCGGTGCGCGGCTGAGGACTTCCCGCAGCGTCGCGAGGCATGACTCAAGCCGCTGCCCCGGCAGTCCGAACATGATATCCACAGAAAGGTTCGCGCCTCCGGCATCGCGGCAGATATCCATGGCCTGCATGGCCTGCGCTGCATCGTGCCGGCGTCCGAGAAAACGCAGTTCCCGATCGTTCAATGATTGCACGCCGAGACTGAGCCGGTTGATCCCTGCTTCGAGATAGCGACTCACCTGTTCAATTGTCACGTCATCAGGGTTGAGTTCGATGGTGCATTCGGTCAACTTCTGATCCAGCAAGGATGCAAGCACGCTCGAGAGAGACGCGGGATCGATGGCGGACGGGGTGCCGCCGCCGAAAAAGACCGTATCGAAGGGTGGAAAACGATGCCGCATTCGTGCCAGTTCGAACCGGACGGCATCGCACCAGTCATGGACATGGCTCGTGTCCGTGATCGAGTGAAAATCACAGTAAGGGCAGATGGTTTTGCAGAATGGTACATGCAGGTACAGACCGGCCGGGGCGCTCCGGATCATGCCGTGCGGTTTCCGCGGCGTCGATTCAACTCCAGGTGGCCACTCCACGATACCTGGTGCCGATGACGCCAGCGGCACGTGAGTCGGGCCTGCCACCGTTGCGCCGGATCAGTCGTCATCGGTCTTGAGCACCGCTACGAAGGCTTTTTGGGGGATCATGACCTGTCCCACCATCTTCATTCGCTTCTTGCCCTTCGCCTGTTTCTCGAGCAATTTCCGTTTGCGCGATATGTCTCCGCCGTAACATTTGGCAGTGACATCCTTGCGAAATGCATTGACTGTCGCCCGGCAAATGATTTTGCCTCCTATGGCACCCTGGATCGCGATTTTGAACTGATGCTTGGGAATTTCTTCCTTGAGCCGTTCCACCACCTGCAAACCTTTCGGCCTGGCGCTTTCCCGGTGGATGATCAGGGACAGGGCATCCACTTTTTCTCCGTTCACCAGGATGTCCATTTTCACGAGGTCGCTTATGCGGTAGTCGATAATCTCGTAATCGAATGAACCGTATCCTTGTGTGATGGTCTTGAGGGTGTCGTAGAAATCGTAGATCACCTCGGCCAGCGGCAGATCGAACAGGACCTCGATTCGGCCGGGGTGCGGATATTTGAATTGCGAGTTTTCGCCGCGTCGGCTCAAACAGAGTTTCATCACCGCGCCCATGTAACGTTCCGGTAAGTGGATACTGGCTCGGATGTACGGTTCCTTGGTGTACGCGATCTGCACTGGGTCCGGGTAGTACTGCGGGTTGTTGATGGTTATTTCCTCGCCGTCCTTCAATCCGATCCGGTATTCGACGCTTGGGAAGGTCATGACCACGGCCTGGTCGAATTCCCGTTCGAGGCGTTGCTGGAAGATTTCCAGATGGAGAAGGCCGAGGAATCCGCAGCGGAATCCCTGGCCGAGGGCGATGGAGGAATCGCGTTGGAATGTGAGAGACGCATCGTTGAGCTTGTAGCGTTCCATGGCGTCGGCCAAGGCGGAGAATTCGGCAGCCTCCATGGGATAGATGGAAGAGAACACTACCGGTTTGACTTCCTTGAAACCGGGCAACATCTTCGGCACCGGGTTGTCGGCGAGGGTGATGGTGTCGCCGATGCGCGTGCCGCTCACCGTTTTGATGCCGGCGATGAGATACCCCACCTCACCGGCGGCGAGGCGATCGCGTTTATGGCGTTCGAGCAGGAAGACTCCCACTTCCTCCACCTTGTAGGTGGTGTCCAGGGCCATGAAAAGAATGTGATCGCCCGGTTTGACGGAGCCTTGCATGATCCGGCAGCTGATGATGGCGCCCCGGAAAGGATCGTAATGGGCATCGAAAATAAGGGCGGCAAGCGGCGCGGTTGGATCGCCCTTGGGCGGTGGGATCCGCTGCACGATGGCTTCGAAAATGTCGACGACTCCTGTCCCGTCCTTGGCCGAGCAAGCGATGGCATCATCCGAATCCAGCCCCAGTTCGCTTTCTATCTCGGACTTAGTGCGCTCGATATCGGCGGAAGGCAGATCGATCTTGTTGATGACCGGGATGATTTCCAGGT
>JAFGDC010000444.1 GCA_016932295.1 candidate division CSSED10-310 bacterium | reverse complement strand
TGGGACGCTGGTGGTGCGAACGGCCAATTCAACCGTCAAGGGCAAGCTTGATATGGAGAATGATGAATTGATGGCGGCAGCGCTGCGCGAGAAATGCACCGTGGCGGGTATGCAGCTCGTCGGTCGTGCGGAATTGACGGCTGAATCGCCGCTGTTGGCCGATCGACTCGATACCGGCGCGATGAGCGCGGATACCGGCATGGTGATAAAGGCGGTGGCGCCGGTACTCGATGACACCGGTATTGTTCGGGGTGTGTTGTATGGCGGCAGGTTGTTGAACGGAAATCTCGATCTGGTGGAGGAAATCGCCGGGATTATTTTCAAAGGCGAGAAGTATCGCGGCAAGAACCTGGGAACCGTCTCTCTCTTCCAGGGCAATGTCCGCATCGCTACCGATGCGGTCAAATCGGATGGCGTCCGGGCTCTGGGCACGCTTGTGGATGACAACGTGAAAGAACGGGTGCTGGGAGAAAATCGGAATTGGGTTGCCGCCGCATTCATCATGAACGATCGTTACCTGACCGCGTACAAACCCATCACCACGGTGGCAGGCGAAACCATAGGCATCCTGGGACTTGGGATCCTGGAGCAGAAGTATGATGATGTGCGGCGGAAGACACTCCTGGTCTTTCTTGGCATCACCCTGGCCGGAGTGCTCGGCGCGCTTGTCATCGCATACATCTCCGCCGAGGCGGTCACCCGTCCCATCAAGAGACTGGCGGCCGCCAGCGCACGGTTCGCGGCCGGGGATTTCAACGCTCGCGCCGAATTCAAATCAGACGATGAACTGGGAGCCTTCCGCGATCGATTCAACGCCATGGCCCAGGCGATCCAGGAACGCGATGCCAGGCTGCGCACCGAGACGCAGATGGAGGTCCAGAAGGCTGACCGGCTGGCCATGATAGGGAGGCTGTCAGCCGGCATCGCGCATGAGATCAACAATCCGTTGGGCAGCATCCTGTTGTTCACCCGCCTGCTGTTGCAGAAAGCGCCTCGAGAGGGTGTCATCCGGGATAACCTGGACAGGATCGAACGGGACACCAAGCGATGCCAAACAATCGTGCAGGGGCTCCTGGATTTCGCCAGGCAGCGTGAGCCGAAGATTGAACCGCTGGATGTCAATGAGTTGCTTGGCAAAACCATGCGTTTGTTCGAAGGGCATCCCTCCTTCCACAACATCGAGGTCAACAAGGATCTTCAATCTGGCCTGCCGCTGGTGCAGGCGGATGCGGCACAGCTCATCCAGGTATTCGTCAACATCATCATGAATGCAACCGACGCGATGGGTGAAAGCGGCGTCCTGACGCTGACCACGAGCGCCGCGGGGGATGGCAAGGGTGTGCAGATCCGGTTTTCGGACACTGGTTGCGGGATCAATGAAGAGGACCTGGACAAGTTGTTCGAGCCGTTCTTCACCACCAAGGCGGTGGGGCATGGCACCGGCCTGGGATTGTCCATCAGTTATGGGATTATCCGCAAGCATGGTGGAAGCATCAAGGTGTTCAGCCGTCCAGGTGAAGGCAGTACCTTCGTGATCATGCTTCCAGTGGATGGAGGCGGTGCCTGATGGCCTATGTGGCGAACGTGCTGGTGGTCGACGACGATGAATCCATGCGCCTCGGTTGCGCCCAGGCACTGACCGGATCCGGATTCAAAGTGGCCTCGGTGGAGAACGGCGATGCCGGTCTGGAACTCATGCGCCATGAATCGTTCGATGCCGTGATCCTGGATCTCAAGATGCCCGGCCTGCCTGGTATCCAGGTACTGCGACGGATTAAAAAGAACCATCCCGGGGCGGCGGTGATCGTCATCACCGCCTACGGAACCATCGACAAGGCAGTGGAAGCCATGCGCTTCGGTGCCTTCGATTTCATCACCAAGCCCTTTACACCGGAAGCGCTGGTGGAGGGAGTGGAAAAGGCGGTGGCGGCGGGCCGGCACAGCCGCGAGCTGAAGTGTGTGGAGGAGGCAGCGCCGGTCGCCGGGGCTGATTTCATAATCGGCAGATCCCAGGCCATGACCAGGGTCATCACCCTGATCCGCAAGGTCGCGCCCACCGATTCAACCGTCCTGATTCATGGCGAGACCGGAGTGGGTAAGGAACTGGTCGCCCGTTCCGTGCACCGATTGAGTCCGCGCCGCGCCAGGGCGTTCGTCACCGTTGACTGCGGTTCACTGGTGGAAAGCCTGTTCGAAAGCGAGTTGTTCGGACATGTCAAGGGTTCATTCACAGGCGCCAGTGAAACCACCAACGGTAAATTCGAAATGGCCGCGGGCGGTACTATCTTCCTCGATGAAATCGCCAATATCAGTCTCAACCTCCAGGCCAGACTCCTGCGGGTCGTCCAGGAACGGGAAATCGTCAAGGTAGGAAGCACGGAGAAACGACATATCGATGTCCGCATCACCTCCGCTACCAACCGGAACCTCCTCGAAGAGGTGCATGCAGGGCATTTCCGCGAGGATCTGTACTACCGGCTCAATGTGGTCCCCATCAAGCTGCCGCCGCTTCGCGAAAGGCGTGAAGATATCCCGCTCCTCGTGCAGTTTTTCCGCACGCAGCTCGAAAAACGTTTCTCCGGGCAACTGGACGGCCGGCGCACCGGGATACCCGAGTTCAGCCCGGAAGCCATGGATCTGCTTCAGGAATACGATTGGCCGGGCAACGTACGGGAGCTTAAAAACGTCATCGAGCGGGTGATTGTCACGATCGACAGCCTGGTGGTGGGGAGAGAGGATCTACTGGAACTCGGTATGAAAGCGGCGGGTGGGGAAGATGAACCGGTGCGCGATGGGACCCTGGCACAGATGGAACGGGACCAGATCGAGCGCGTTCTTGCCGAGAACGAGGGTAACAAGACCAGGGCGGCCGGGCAATTGGGAATCGACCGGAAGACCCTGCGTGAAAAAATCAGGAAGTACGGCATAGAATAACCGGCTCAGCCGGTGCCGATCATCGTTCATCGTACCGCCGATTCCTCATTTCATTCGGGTTCCCTATTCCCGAAATCCATACTCCCGAAACCTCTTTTCAAGATCGGTGCGGAACTCCTCGATCACGAGTCCGGCTGGGGAGAAATGAACCGGGGACCGGATCGATTCCCCGTGCTGACGTTCACCAATCAGGCAATCAATAGTATAATTCATTGAATTTAAACGAAAAAATTACATTATCCATCAGTATTCCAAAGATGGCATGAGCCTTGCTCTATTGTTTCGTGGACTGGATGGAATCCAACGGGTGCCTGGCGCACTCGACTGAATGAAAGGAGACATCATGGAGACTGATTCCGGCAAGGAGAGGCACGGCGGCTACAGTGTCGTCGTCATCGATGATGAAGAGTCAATGCGAGAGGGCTGCCGGCAGACGCTCGAGGCGGAAGGGATCAGCGCCGCCGCGGCGGGAAACGGTGAGGACGGTTTGCGGATGGTGCAGGAATTCAAGCCTGACGTGGTGGTGGTCGATCTGAAGATGCCCGGTATGAACGGGCTGGATGTCGTGGCGCGTGTGTCCCAGGTGGACAGCAGCATCCTGTCGATCATCATCACCGGATACGGCACCATCGATACGGCGGTCGAATCGATGAAGAGCGGCGCCTTCGATTTTATCAACAAGCCGTTCGATCCTGAGCGGCTGGTGGACGCCGTGCGCAAGGGATTGAACCTGCGCGAGTTGCACCGGAGCGACGTGGCGCATGTTCCGGTCGCGCCCCGGGTGAAGCCGGCCCTTGGCATGCGGCAGGATGTGCTGCTGAAGGGTTTGGATTTTTTGAGTGAGGCGTACGCGGGCGGCTATGCCAGGAACGAGGTGATGGAGGAACTCCATTACCTGGAGCGTGAGGCCCGGCACAATGCCGAGAAGTCCGGTGAGGTGGTGGATCGGGAAAGTATGATCGAGGCCCTCACCGCGGACTTCAGGATGGTCGATGACATCATTGATCGGCATGGGTACAAAAAGAGTCAGCTTCTGCAGATCCTGCTTGATGTGCAGGAACAGAAGAACTGGCTGCCCCGGCATGTCCTGCGTTGGGCGTCGGCGCGACTCCAGGTGCCGTACGGTGAGATTCTCACCATGGTCCGGTTTTACGAAGCCTTCAATCTGCAGCCGCAGGGTACCCATACCATTCAGGTCTGCACGGGCACGGCCTGTCATGTGCGGGGGGCGCCTCAACTGATCGCACGGATCAGTTCGCTGCTCGGCATCCAGCCCGGCGAGACGGATCGTCACCAGCGCTACACCCTGAAAACGGTTCATTGCATGGGCTGCTGCGCCCTGGCGCCGGTCATGAAGGTGGATGACGACTACTATACGAATCCCGACCTGGAGACGTTGAAACGGATCCTGGCGGTCCAAGAGAAGGAGGATGCGACATGGCAAAACTGACGAGCAGGGAAGCGCTCCACGCACTCCGTGATGAACTCACGCTGGCGCGGGATGCCAACAAGCCTTGTGTGACGGTATGTTCCGGAACCGGCTGTCTGGCTTATCGGGCCGGCGATGTAGCGCTGGCGTTCGAGCAGGAGATCGCCAGGCGTGGTCTGAGCGGCCGGGTGAATGTGCGTCGATCCGGCTGCCATGGATTCTGTGAGCGGGGTCCGCTGGTGGTGATCGCGCCGCTCGATGTGGCATATTTCCGGACGAAGGTGGAGGATGTTCCTGAGATCGTGGAGCGCACGCTGATCGCGGGTGAGATCGTCGAGCATCTCCTGTATCAGGACCCGGAAACAGGCGAGCGAATCACGCGGAACGAGGACATCCCTTTTTATAAGTATCAGCATCGTATTCTGCTGGCGAGCAATCCCCACATCGACCCCAAGAACATCTACGATTATGTTGCGGTGGGCGGTTACACGGCGCTGGCCAAGGCGCTAGCGGAGATGTCACCGGAAGATGTGGTGGCGACGGTCAGGAAGGCTGATTTGCGGGGGCGCGGCGGCGGCGGATTCTCAGCCGGCCGTAAATGGGAAACCACGCGCACTGCCGACGGTGATATAAAATACGTGGTGGTCAACGGTGATGAGGGTGATCCGGGCGCTTATATGGATCGAAGCCTGCTGGAGGGGAATCCCCACGGCGTTTTGGAAGGACTGATTATCGGCGCGTATGCCATCGGCGCGCACCAGGGGTATATCTACGTCAGGCAGGAGTATCCGCTGGCGGTGGAGAATGC
>JAFGDC010000443.1 GCA_016932295.1 candidate division CSSED10-310 bacterium | reverse complement strand
CTCAGGCTGTTTCCCCCGACGGCGGCATTGACCCATGCGGAAGGAATGAGCCCCTCCTGATCAGGACGGCCGAGCAAGGCGCCAGCGATCAGCACACCAAACAGCAGCAACGGCAGACGTGGCTCATGAGGGAACAACACCGCCGTCAGGACAGTGTGAATCACCACCAGCATGAGCAGCGTTTTTTCCATTCGCCTTTCATGAACAACACCCTTCCCGCAGGATGCGTGTGAGCTGCTGTTGTTCGTCGGCATTGGACGCGATGATCCGTTCGCAGCAAGTGAGGAAATCAAGGGCACAGGCCACGCGCAGATGGTAGAAGATGTTCGCTCCGCGCCGCTCATCAACGATGATCCCGGCGTGTTTCAAAACCGACAGGTGTTTCGAAACCGTCGACATGTCGGCGCCGATCATGGCCTGCAGCTCGCACACGCAATGCGGTCCCGTTGCAAGTTGCTCCATGATGAACAGCCTGGTCTCATGCGCCATCGCCTTGAGAATGGCGGCACGCGCCTTGAGAATGATTTTGCGTTCGGGATCGATCATGAGCACCTCCTTCGTTCACGACAGTTTATACTTGGCGATTTGGCAAAATGTCAACACAATTTTTTACCCCACACGCTCACACCGCCGGACAACAAGTCGTCTGTTCCATCAATTCATCCGGCCGGCAGTTGCGCAAGGAAACATTGTTCCGTATAAAAGATCCAAAGGAGGAAATTTTAATGAGATTAATGGTAGTATCCCTCTGTTTCATTCTCTTTATTCTGACTCAGGGCACCGATGCGTTCGGCTGGTTGGAAACCGACATCAAGGCAACCGACACGATCGGTGAGTCATATGCCCAGCAGGATCTGAGCATCATCCACCTGGATGACCAGAAAATCCTGATCGGTTTCAATGATGAGCGACTCATTGATATGCATGCCTTTTTCACCACGTCCACCGACGGCGGCGGGACCTGGGGATACCCGGTGGAAGTGGACGATTCCTGCACGACGGGATGCCAGTCCAAGCAGGCCAGTCTGGCCTTCGATCCAGGCAGCGATCTGCTGGTGGTGGTCTATGTCAAACTCCCTGATGGCCAGTATTATCCCGATATATTCTGTAGGTTCAGCACCAGCCATGGCGCGAACTGGTCGTCGCCGGTCCAGGTCAACGATGATACGGCGGACCTTTACGAACACAGCAATCCGGTGGTGGCCATCGATCCGGTGAGCCATTACGTCCATGTCGCCTGGCAGGATATGCGCAACGGCCAGCCGGACATCTATTATGCCAACAGCATCAACCTGGGCGCTTCCTTCTCCGCGAACCTGAAGGTCAATCCCTGGAATGACGTGAACCTGTCGGACATGGTCCCGAGCATCGATGCGGCGTTCGGCGGCAAGGTGGCCATCGCGTTCGAAACCCGCGACCAGTACGACCAGGCGTACGCCTATGTAGCGGCCAGTGACGACGGCGGCGTTTCCTTCCCTTATGTGGACCAGCCTTGCGTGTCAGCGTACGACCAGTACAAACCGGTGGTGTGCTTCGATCCGGGAAACAATCTCCTGTTCGCCGCCTGGAGTGACCAGTTCAGCGCTGACCGGATCATTTTTGTGGCGAACAGCGTGGATTTCGGCCAAACGTTCAACCCGCCTGCGGTAGTCAGCGGAAACGCCACCGATGCCTTGAATCCAAGGCTGTTCTGCATGGCCGACGGAGATCTGCACCTGGTCTGGGACGACAGCCACCTTGGCAGCTCCAGCATCTACCATGCCATCAGCTTCGACCATGGTGAGTCGTTCCAGGGCTCCACCCATGTGAGCCACGACAGCTCTGAAATGGAACAGCTCCTGCCGGTGATCTCCGGCTGGTCCCCAGCGCGACTCCTCAACGTCGCCTGGATCGATTACCGGGACAGTGTGATCGATCACAACATCTATACCAATTTCTATCGTCCCACCTTCTATGATGGTTTTGCCGACGGCGATTTCAGCAACTGGACCACCGCCGATAACGTCTTCAGCAGCAATGAACGAGCCGTAGACGGCGACGGCTATAGCGCGCGGTTCGGCGGCTCGAACCGCGCCCCCGGCGACCTCGTCCAGGTCCTCCCGGAGCTTCAGCAAGGCACGGTGGACTTCTGGTTCTGGGATGGGTACGGCTCCAATCCATTGTACGAATCGGTGGACTTCCAGATCAACCTGAGCTATGACGACGGCACCAAGGCCGGTGTGGTCAGAGCGCTCGGCGTCGTCAACGCCAACAGCAACACCCGCTACCAATCATACAACGGCAACACCTGGACGGTGATCGAAGCTATTCCTCGCAGTGAAGGCTGGCACCGGGTGACCTTCGATGTATCGGCCACCGGCCTCACCATTCAACTGGATGCGGCGGATTACCCGGCCCTTCAGCCGGTCTATTCGGACGCCCTCTTCAGATCTTTCGACCAGGTGGAGTTCACCGGTGGCTCGGACAGTGCGCCCTATTTCCTGGACGCGGTTTCCATCGAAACGTATGAACCACTGCAACCAGCCGTCCCCGCCCTGTCCGGCGCCGGATTGCTGCTGCTCCTGATCGGGCTTGCCCTGCTGCTGAAAAGAGTCAGGAGATAACCGGAAGAGCCGGACGACGTTCCTGTCCGATTTCCGGCCAGGTCACGCGGATCCTGGCATCCACCGCCATGCCGCCGTCACCGCCGGCGGTCATGATGTAGGGATTGATGTCCATCTCTTCCAGTTCCGGACAGTGACAGGCATAGGTGCCGAGCCTGTGGAGCATCCCGGCCAAGCTGCCCAGATCCACCGGCGCCGCGCCCCGCGCACCCGCCAGGATCGGGTATCCCCGCAACCGGCGCAGTAACTCGTGAGCTTGATCTATGGACAATGATCCGACATGACGGGCCAAATCGCCAAGGATGTGCACCAGGATGCCTCCCAGGCCCACCATGAGCACTGGACCGAATGCGGCGTCACGCTTGCAGCCGGCGATCACTTCCACTCCCGAAGGCACCTGATGCTGTGCGATCACCAGCGGAACGATCTCCGCCGCCGCGACATCCGGCAGCTCAGCCAGACGCCCGCGCAGATTCCGGTAAGCCCGGACCAGCTCTTCAGGGTCGTGTATCCGCCGCAGGACGAGCCCGAGATCGGATTTATGGGTCACCAGCGCGGAATCCGGCTTCAACACCAGCGGGAATCCTACTCCGGCGGCAGCCGCCAGGTCATCCTCCCCGGTGATGACACGCCACGACGGTACCGGTATCTCCATCAACTCCACCGCACGCAGACAATGCTGCAGATCGAGCCGGCTGCGACTGCGGAAAAGCGCGCGCACCGAGTCGAGATTCTCCGGTGGGGATGGCTCCTCGAAAGCATAAGCGGCCTTGCGATAGGTCAACCGGAAGTGCACCGCGGACAATGCTTCGGGAATGTCGTCAAAGATCGGCGCCCGGCAGTGACGGCGCATCTCAGCCAGTTTTTCGGTTTCCGAATAAAACACCACCGCCACCGGCTTTCCGCTCTTCTCCACCGCCTCGTTGACAGCCGTTATATAATCATGGCCGTTCAGCCTGCTGAGGGGATTGTCGCGCGCCCCGGGACCATCCACCTCCTGCTGCCTGATCATGGCCAGCACCAGACTGTCGGCGGACGGTTCCATCGCCGCCCCGATGACGATGTCATGGACGGCGACAGGATTGTACACATCTCCGAGATCTATCGGATTGCCGGTTTTCACGACACCGGCATTGGCGGCCGAGGTAATGCGCGCCTGCAACTCATGTGAAATTGGCGGGAATTTCAATCCCAACCGGCTTCCTTCATCGGCGGCGATGACCGCATGCCCGCCGGAAGGGGACATCACGATCACCCGGTCGCCATCCGGCACGGGAAGCTGAAAACGTTTGGCCACCAGCACCAGGTCCTCGATCCGCTCCACTCGGATCGCGCCGCACTGCCGCGCCGCGTCATCCACCACCACATCGTCGTTCATCTCCGCCGCAGTATGGGAAAACGCCGTCCGGCCGGCTTCCTCGCGACGGTTGCTCTTGCACAGAATCACCGGTTTCCGGCAGGCGCCCACCGCCGACATGAACAGGCGGCCACGGCGGATACTCTCCAGGTACACGCAGATCACCTCGGTATGCGCATCGCCAGCCAAGAACTCCAGCAGATCCACCTCGTCCAGGTCAGCCTTGTTGCCCATCGACACGAACTTCTGTATGCCCAGTCCGTGGTTGGAAAGCATTGTGAGAAGGCTCAATCCCACGCCGCCACTCTGGACCAGCAGACTCACGCCGCCGGTTCGATATCGAGGCAGGGGGAAAAACGGCAGAGCGAGACCGTTGTCCGCATTGAGCACCATCAAGCCGTTGGGACCCAGAATCCGCATCCCGTAAGCCGCGGCACGTTCCAGAACCTCCTCAAGGATCGCCCGGCCGCCTTCCCCCACCTCGTTGAACCCGCTGGCCGGCAACGCGGCGTACGGCACACCAGCGCGACCGCACGCATCGATGACTGGCGGTATGTGGCGGGCAGGCATGAGCAGTACCGCCACGTCCACCGGCGCCGGCAGATCCTCGATCCGGGAATGAATCGTCACCCCGTGGACTTCTCCACCGCGGGGATTCACGCCATAGATTCGACCCTGGAAACCGTACCGTCTGCAGTTCTCGACGATGACACGGGCGATGTTGCCGGGGGACGGTGAGAGTCCCACCACGGCCAGGCTGGATGGATAGAACAGTCGTTGCACGAGCACCTCCCGCATGTTGTGAGTGTGGTTACTTTACCGGATAAAGCGAACGGGGAACAGTGGTATTCTCGGCCGGAGAAACTTTTGAATAACACACGCAACGGTACCGGGACACAGGTGGGATTCGGCAACAGGGAGGGCTGTTCGATTCCGCCTAGGGACGGAGAACGGGTCCACGCACGAGATGCGGAACCGGTCAGGATGCATTCGGTGGCTGGCGGGGCGACAGGCACGAATGCAGGAAGCGGTCCTGCAAGACGTTCCACAGCCCGACGGGAGGATGGAGTCGGGGACGGGAAGTCACTGGAACCGCATCTCCGGGGGTCAGGTTCGACAGGCCACGCAGTCCATCTCCACGAGCGCGGCCAGCGGCAGGGCAGCCACCGCCACGGTGGCGCGGGCGGGGCGATGGGAACCGAAGACGTCTCCGTACAGGCGATTGACTTCGGGGAAGTCGGCCATATCGGTCAGGTAAATGGTGGTCTTGACCACCTGTGAAACATCGAGACCGGCGGCCCTCAACACGGCCTTGAGATTGGCGAGCACCTGAACGGTCTGGTTCAACATGCCTTCCGCCAGGGTACCAGAGGTGGGATCAATGCCGATCTGACCGGAACAGAACAACCAGTCTCCTGCCTGCACCGCCTGGCTGTATGGTCCGACCGCGGCTGGAGCGGCGGCGGTGGAAATGAATTTCACATGCGTCTCCTGGGTTGAAATGTACATAACGAAAGAACTGTACCCCGGAGGGTATCACACACGCCGCGGGTGAAACAGTCGGGTTCGGAATCAACCTTTGGTTTCGATAGAGGCCTGCGGTAGTCAAATGGTGAGGAGAGGGTGCCTGACGACGCAAGCCGTTGCGTGCCTGAAGCGGCGGTGCGATCGGCGACGCGGCGCTGTGCGCGGACGAATCAGGCCGCCCCCAGGGCCCATGTGATCAGTCCGACGCGTAGCCCCGGCACACCAAGACTGTCAGTTCACTCCCGCATGCAGTCACCACCTCCCGCCTGCTCACCGCGTCTTGTCATGCTCGAGTAACGCCAGCAGTTCATCTTTGTCTCCCTGGCTGCCGTGGAAGATTGAAAGCCAACGCATCACGACGAACATTGCAAGATTCCGGGTACGACCCCATTGGAGAGAGCCTCGCCTGGTTCCTGCAGTAGACTGTGAACCATTCGCAATGTACCTGTTTTCACTGGGCGACACAGTGTCTTTCAAACTGATCCCGGCACTACCACCGGCAGACAGAATCCGAGCCGGAATCCTTATGTCGAAACGAAAGGCAACCACGATCACGGGCGACTGGCCCGCAAACAACAGAACCCGCCACTGGGCGGGTTCTGCCGATCCTATTGTTTCTCTGTTACTTAGCGGTTCCTTCTCCTGATACTCATAAGACCACCCAGGGTCATCAGCAGCACCAGGATGCCGGCTCCACCCAGAGTGGGAACCGGTTCTGGCGTGGCGGTCGGGGTTGGGGTCGGAGTGTCGGCGGGTGGTGGAGTGAACGTCGGCGTTCCGGTCGGCGTGCGCGTCGGGCTCGCCGTCCGCGTGGGGCTCATGGTAGGTGTCGGGGTGATGGTGGGTGTGGGAGTGATGGTCGGCGGAACAGTAACCGTCGGTGTCGGAGTGATGGTGGGCGGGATGGTGGCGGTCGGCGTCAGGGTCACCGTCGGGGTGGGCGACACGGTCGGCGTGGGAGACACGGTGGGAGTGACCGTCGCGGTAGGTGTGACGAGTTCGAAGTCCTGGTTCACCAGAATCCCGCCGTTCACCACGAGACCGGTCAGGGTCTGCGGGACATACCCGGGTGCGCCCGCCGTGACGTTGTAAGTACCGTTGGCCAGCCGCGGCAGTTCATAGTAACCGTCCGCCGCAGAGCCGTCCGGATCGGAACGGCCCGAGGAGGTGGTCACCGTCGCGCCCTGAATCGGCGCCAGCGAGCCGGCCGCCCGCACGTACCCGGTGATGCCGCCGCCCACCGCGAAGCTCCAGTCGTAATCCCGGCAGTCATAACAGGTCTCGTAATCATCCATGTCATGCGCCTCAGCCGCAATCTGCACGGTCTGAACACCCGCCGGGACCTGCCAGTAGAAGGTGCTGTAGTCATTCTGGTTGGGTTGCAGATGCACCACGCCGTCCTCATCCGCCGCGTGGCTGTCATACTCCGCCGTGCCCGTGTCACCGTCCGTATCCAGCTTCAGTGTGTTGGTCACGTGGTAGGTGTAGAGCGGATGGGGATTCTCGGTGCGGATTGTAACCTGCACCGTTTCTCCCACATAGAACACACTGGCCGGATTGCCATTGAGATCGGCGATTTCCACCCCCACGATGCGTGGCGGCAGGTCAATGGCGTAGCCTTCACAGAACTGCGGCAGGGTCGATGCAATCTCGTCCGCCTCGGCCTGGCTGCCGGCGCACACGTTGATGGTCATTTCTTCCAGCCTCAGGACCACCACCGACTCGGTGTTGACCACGTAATGACCGCCATTGAAATGCTGGGTTTGTAACGAAAAGGTGTTGGTGGCGCTGCCGCCGGGGCTGATGTTCAGATAGCTCGGATCGAACGCGAATCCATACACACCAGACGGTACGATATTATTCAGTTCCCCGATCAGATGGCCATTCATGAACAGGTCGACATAATGCGGTCTCACACCGGAGTAAGGAATGAACTCGGTGAACACCACGGCGCCCGCCACCTCCTCGTTGTCCAACTCCACCTCGAACTGCATGCTGATATTCGGGCGGTTCGTGCAGAACCAGTTCATCATGGTGTAACAGAGCTTCGGCTCGGCCACCAACGCTTCGTACACCTGCCGGCCACTGTCGCAATCGAAGCTCAGGGGCAGCACTTCATCGTTGCCGCCACCGGTTGCCGTGATGGTGCCGCTCAGGCTGGTCTCGCCAAGCTGCCACAGGGGTTCCACGAAAAAGTCCAGGGTGGTTCCTGAATTCATGCGGAAGTGTTCCACCTTGGGCACGAACAACACCTTGCCCAGCAGGCCGCCCTGGGGCAGCACGCCCATGTCCGTCACGGGATCGCTGATGTTGTTGATCCGGCAGGTTTTCAATTCTGACACCGGATCGGAGTTCTCCTCCGTCAACTCGAAATAGATGTTGGGCCATTGAACACAGATGGTTGCGGGCGCACTGTCGGTGATCGGGTCACCGGCCTCGTCGGCCACCAGTGACAGCAGCGTGGGGAAACAGACCTGGAACGGCTTCGAGCCATCCACCTCCACGTCCTGCGCATGCACCACCAGTTCGATATCAAGGATCTCGCCGGGCGCCAGGATAACCGTCTCGTCCTCGCTGCCCGGGCCGACGAAGTTGACGATCAGGCTTTCATGCGGATTGTCGATATGCAGCACCGCGGTGTGCGCCACCACATCCTCGTTCTCCACCCCGATCCACACGTGCTGCTCGTAGTCGCGCTCCACGGTGAGGACGTAGCTGTCCTGGGTGAACACCACGCCGTTGCCCACCGTGAAGGTCCAGGTGGCGGAGTCGAACACGCCGCACAATGAATAGTGGGTCACATACCATTCGTAGGTCACGTTGCGCAGTAGCCCGACCAGTTCCACCATGTGGCTGGTCTCATTCTCCGCTACCGGCCAGTCGGTCCAGTCCGGCGCTCCCACGGCGCGGAAGTGCATGAGGCTCGTGGCGACATCGGAGGTCTGCCAGGAGAAGGTGATGTCGCGGCTGCCGGAGGTGGTGCCGTCCGCCGGACTCCGGAGGCTCATCTCCACCTCTCCGATTACCGTCAACTGCGCATCATCGCCGAATTCCAGGCCGAGTTCCGTGGAATCCGCCACGATTTCGAAATCGTATACATCCACCGCCGAACAGGCGTCGGGAATGGTCACCGCCAGGTGCGCATAACCGGTCTGACCGCCGTTCAGCACGAGCACCGTGGGGGTCAGTTCATACCAGGATGGAGGCAGATCGCCGGTGATGGACAGGGCGAACGCATCCACTCCGAGATTGCCGTTATGCACCGTGATGTTGAACGTGCTTTCCGTCCCAACGGATGCCTGGTCGGTTTCGGGAGTGATCTGCACGATCACACCGTCCGCGCAGTATTCGATGGGTGGGGTTCTGCCGGCCTGATTGTTGCCCTCGTCGGACTCGGCCACCTCGTCGAGCACATCCACTGCCACGAGGATGTCCACGCCGCACTCGGCCAGCCAGTATTCGCCGGCGGTATCCGAATCATCGGGCAGCAGGCCGCAGACAAGTTGGTCGGAACCGAACGGCACTGGACCGCTGCCGTCATTCGTGAAGAACCGGACGTAAAAATCACCGCTGCCCATGTTGCCGGCATTGTGCACCCTGGCCGTCACCACGGTGACCTGGCCTTCTGTGGGATAGGGCGGGTCGAAGGCGATGTCGATGCCGGTCAGGGTGAGGTCCGCCGCCGGCGTCGGCGTGGCGGATGGCAGAGGAGTATTGGTGTTGGTGGGGCGTGGAGTCGGCGTAGGAGTCACGGTGGCGGTCGGGGATGCCGTGCGGGGGGGTGAATTGGTCGGTGTCGGCGTGATGGTGGGAGTGTTTGTGGACGTTGGTGTGTTGGTCACGGTGGGAGTGGGGCTCATGGTGGCGGTGGGTTCTGGGGTTTCCGTCGGTTCGGGAGTCGGGGACGGTTCGGAGGTGGGAGAGGGAGGCGCCGTCGGGGACGGTTCCGGACTGGGGGTGACGGACGCTGCCGGGGTGGGCGTGTAGAACGTGGCTCCTTCGTAATGATAGCCCATGTCCACGGTCCCCAGGTCGGCGACGTGGTCGGTGCGGGAGGTGTAGGCATCGAGGCATTCGGTCCCCAGGTCGGTGGAGAAGCATATCATGTCCGCGGGCGAATCGCCGGCGTTCACGCAGGGGCTGTTGGAACCCTGGCCGGCGGGGATCTGGCTCAGGTAGTAGCCGCCCATGGAGCCGTAGGTGAAGAGCGGATCCTGCTCGATGTTGCCGGAACCCCAGTTGAGAATGCCGCCGGGACCGATGTAGATCCCCGCCTGGCCACCGGCTATGTCGTTGCAACCGAAGGTGAAACTGGCGTCCTGTTCGAGCCCGATCTCGTTGTAGGACATGCCGGAGTTGTTCCAGAAAATGTTGTTGGTGAAAGTGACGTTGGGGAAGTTGTAGCCGAAGACGCCGCCGATGAAGTCGCTGGTGTTGTTGGCGATGGTGTTGTTGGTGACGATGACGCTGGCTGAATCGCGAAAATCGAGAGCGCCGCCGCCGGTTGAGTTGCAGATGTTGTCATAAAAGATGTTGTTGATGATGGTGAGGATCGCGCTCCCGTCGGCCGCTATGCCGCCGCCCTGGGTGTCGCCATGGTTGAAGAGGACTTCATTGTAAGTGATTATTGGCATGGCCATGTCGGTGGCGTAGATGCCGCCGCCGTTGAGTGCCCAATTCTCCGAAATGTTGTTCCGGGTGATGAGCGGACTGGAGTTTTCGAGGTAAATACCGCCGCCGTGACCGACAATGGAGCAGTCATTGTCGCTGATGCCGTTACGGGCGATGAGCGGAGTGCCGCCCACCAGGTAGATGGCGCCGCCGCCGCTGCCGTACGTCTGGTTCCAGCGAAACTCGTTGTCGGTGATGACCGGTGAACTGTATTCTGAATAGATGGCGCCACCTCGGTCCTGGGCATAGTTGCTGTGGAAATCATTGTCGGAGATCTCGGCCTCGCAGTTGTTGCCGCAATAAATACCGGCGCCGTAATAGGTGCCCATCATGCCGTTGCTGGTGAACTGGTTGTTGGTGATGGTCACCGACGTGCCGTCCAGGTAGATGCCACCGCCACCCATCATCATGCCGTCGTTGCCGTCGAAACTATTGTTGTTGATCACGGCATCCACGTTGTCCGTGCAGTAGATACCGCCGCCCGAATCGCCGGCCTCGTTGGAGTTGATGGTGTTGTTCTCGATGACGGGAGAGTAACTGGAAGAGGTGCAGAAGATGCCGGCGCCGAACATGCTGGCGCGGTTCGAAGAAATGTCGTTGGGGCTGACCACGCCGATGCCGGGGGAGGAGTACGAGCAGTAGATCCCGCCGCCGGAGTCATCGGCTTCGTTGGACCAGATGTCGTTGCCGTTGATGGACGGCTGGGAATAGTCCGCGTAAATGCCGGCGCCCATGTTGGCGTAGTTCATGCTGATGGTGTTGCCGGTGATCTCGGCGTCGCCCGAGTTACCGCAATAGATGCCGCCGCCGAACATGCTCATGCCCATCATGCCGTTGTTGGAGATGCTGTTGCCCGTGATGGTGGGCGCGCTGCCGCCGTCGACCAGGATGCCGGCGCCGCTGCCGGCCTCGTTGCCTTCGATGATGTTGTTGTCGATCAAGGCATTGCAGCCGCCCTCGCAGGAAATGCCGCCGCCGTACATGCCCGACATGGTCATCATGTTGTTGTTGCTGATCGTGTTGTCGGTGATGTCCGGCGAAGCGCCGTTAATCCACACGCCGCCACCGATTTCGGCGACGTTGTCGGTGATGCTGTTGTTGGTGATGATTGGTTCGGAACCGTTCTCGCAGGCGATGCCGCCGCCGTACATGCCCATCATCCCCATGGCGTTGTTCTGGGAAATACCGTTGCTGCTGATGGTGGGCGAGGAATTGTTCAAGCCTATCCCACCGCCGGATGTCACGCCGTCGTTGTTCATGATGCTGTTGTTGTCGATGGTGGGATTGGAGTCTTCACAGTAAATGCCGCCGCCGTTATCCGCGTAGTTGCCGTCGATGTTGTTGTACAGGATGTCCGCATCGGCACCGGCATACAGCGCTATACCACCGCCGTACATGCCCATCCACATCATCGAGTTGTTATACGAGATGTCATTGTCAAAGATGTAAGGCGAACCAGCGTAGCAGTAAATCCCGCCGCCGGCGGTCTGCGCCGAGTTGGACTCGATGATGTTCCGCTGGTTGCCGCCGATTTCCGGCGAACAGGATTCGATATAGAGGCCGCCGCCGAAGCCGTTGGCCTGGTTGTTCTCGATGTAGTTGCCGTCGATGGACGGATTGCCGTTCATGCAATAGATGCCGCCGCCGCTGTTGCTGTAGTTGGAATCGATCGTGTTGCCCTCGATGTTGGGCTCGGCGCCGTTCTCGCAGGCGATGCCGCCGCCGTACATGCCCATCATCGACATCATGTTGTTCTGATAGATGCTGTTGTTCTCGATGGCGGGAGAACATCCGTTGCAATATATTCCGCCGCCCATGTCGCCGCCGTTGTAGCTGATGTCGTTGCCGCTGATGGTGGAGCTGCAGCCGTTGCCGCAGTAAATGCCGCCGCCGTAGCTGCCCCACATCTCGTCGTTGTTGTTGATGGTATTGGAGGTGATGGTCGGACTGGAATCCCAGCAGTAGATGCCGCCGCCGTCATAGCCGATGTTGTAATTGATCTCGTTGTTCTCGATAAGCGCATCCGAACTGTTGAAACAGGCGATACCGCCGCCGGACATGCCCATCAGCATCCAGTTGTTGTTGTAGCTGATGCTGTTGCCGCTGATGACCGGCGAGGAATACTCGCAATAGATGCCGCCGCCGTTGTCGGCGTCGTTGTACTCGATGGAGTTCCAGTTCCCGGCGCCGATGACAGGGGAGGATTCATACAGGTAGAGCCCGCCGCCGGACATGGCGTAGTTGCCGGTAAACGTGTTGCCGTCGATGGTCGGATCGGATTGCAGGCAATTCAAACCACCACCGCTGCTGTTGGCCATATTGTACTGCACGGAGTTTGATTCGATGGTGGGCGTCGCGTTCTGGCAGTAAATGCCGGCTCCCTGATCGGCGTAGTTGCTCTCGATGGTGTTGCCCGACACCATCAGCGTCGTCAGGCTGTCGCACATCAGGCCGCCGCCGTACATGCACATCATCATCATCATGTTGTTGTTCCGGATGTAATTATCGCTGATGTCGCCGTCGGAACTGCCGATGTAGATGCCGCCGCCACTCCCGGCGTTGTTGTCCTCGATGGTGTTCTGCTGGATCTGCACAGACGTGCAGTTGTAAGCGTAGATGCCGCCGCCGTACATGGGCGCCATGGCTGACGCGTTGCTGGTGATCTGGTTCATCTCAACGATGGACGACGAACTGATCAGGCTGATGGCACCACCTGTGCTCATGGAATCGTTGCAGGTGAACTCATTATTCTGGATATCCGGCGAGCAGCCGTTTACATAAATGCCACCGCCGTCGCCGTCGGTGTAATTCATGCTGAAGGTGTTGTCAGTGACTTGCGCATTCGACAAGGAGACGCAGGCGATACCGCCCCCGGCGGTCATGGCGTAACTGTTCACGATGGCATTGTTGAGGATCGTCGGAACACTGTCCTCAATGTAGATGCCGCCGCCCATGTCGTCAGCCATGTTGGCGTCGAAGTCACAACCTTCGACCTGGCCCGAGGAAGCAACATACGCTATGGCGCCTCCGTCAAAGGCTTGGTTGTTGATGAAAGAGCATTGGGACACTTCCATCGACGAATATTCACAGTCGATGCCGCCGCCGTAGCCCATGCCGTTGTAGCCGTTGGTGATGGTAAAACCGTAGATAGTCGCATATTCGCCGCTGGTGATCGTGATGACCGGCCCCATCATGCCGCCGTCGATGGTGCACATGCTGTTGCCACCGTCGCTCTGCAGCGCAAGGGATTTGCCGTTGAAATTGATGGTTTCGTAGTACGTGCCGTCTTCAACGTGAATCGTGTCCCCGTCCATCACGCCGGGATCATCGATGGCTTCCTGAATAGTCATGAAATCCATCGTCACGTACCAGTCCGCGGCACAAGCAGCTCCCGCGGCCACCACGGCGAGTAAAAAAACGAATACAACCGTTCTGCGCATGTTTACCTCCAATTAAACAGATACTCTTCTTCCACCCCGTCCGGGAAAACGCTCCCGTCAACGAGGACCTGACTGCCAGAAAAATAACCCCTAACGAATACAATATGCGATTATTGAATGCAAGGTTTATTACAGGCATGTTAGAAAAAGCGGCGCATTCCCCGTCAGAAACCCGGATGCAACCCGGAATAGCAACCTTCAACCATGCGCGGATTACGACCGGCGGCGAGTGTACCACCACAGTGTCGAACAGGTTGGACCGGACAGGGGTACCACCACTTGACTGCTTGGTATACGGTGTATAACGTTCTT
>JAFGDC010000442.1 GCA_016932295.1 candidate division CSSED10-310 bacterium | reverse complement strand
CGCGGTGAGCAGGCGGGAGGTGTTTGACTGCATGCGGGAGTGACCTGACAATCTTGGTGTGCCAGGGCTACGCGTCGGATTGATCACATGCGTCCCGGGCGTGGCCTGATTGGTCTTTCCTCCGCCCCCGCCATGCCAGTGGCGCTGATAAAGACACCACTCAAGGCACACGAAGGCGCTTTTCGTCAGACACCTCTCCTCTTTACTGATCCACTTCAGGCTTACATCGAAACCTAAGAAGTCGGCATCATTCCTCGCGTCGTTCAAACCCGGCCAAGCCGATGGTAGAACGGCGTACAACCGAACCCCTGAATCAGGCAACGTCATCCATGGTCTGCGGGTTTACTCGTCCTTGGGGAGAGCATCGAAAACAGCGTGACCAACGCTCGATACACCAGTCCGGTCACTCGAGCATGCTGGTGCCAGATGACGATCATGGATATGACCAGTCATTCAGGCCAGGAACATCGCATCCACCACGGAACGAACCAGCGGTGCCGATATGTTTCTTCCCTCTTCCATCGATTTCCGGTCGATCGCCCTGACGATGCGCACCAGGCTGCCGATATCCCTGGGACATCGGGTCAACACATAGCTGACCGCCAAATCGGGAAGAAGGATGCCCCGGTCGCCGGCAAGTTTGCGCAGCAGCTCCTCGCGCATTTCAGCATCAGGATGAGAAATGCTCATAGTGATACCGGAAAGGAGCCGCGATCGCACATGATCATCGATGGTCGCTATCTCCGCCGGATGGAGTCGCCCCGCCGCCAGCACGCAGCCGCCATCCATCGCCAGTCTGTTCAGTATACTCACCAGCGCATGGTGCAGTTCAGGCACGGCCGGCAGCTGATCCATGTTATCCATCACGGCGCATGCGGCCACCTCCACCTGGAATCTGAATTCGTTCAACGTGTTCAAGCCGGACGCCGGGAAAGTCCTGTCCAATCCGTCCGATTCCCTCCAATCCATGAACGGCGCTTGCCCGCCACGCACTTCCAGCTCATCTCTGAATGCATGCAGCAAGTGGGATTTGCCCACCCCGGCGGGACCGTGGATGAAAACGACCCCCCCAGGGCGACGAAACGCCATGTCCCTCACCGTTTCGAAAGCCACCAGGTTTTGGCCACAGGTAACGAAGGATGCAAAGTTGTAACGTTCGCGGTAATCCAGCGGTAACGAGCGCTGCCGGCTCATACTGTTCCCCGGCTCAGTTCCGTGCGCGGCGTGGAGTGTGCCACGGCATGAACCGGATCAGAGCAACAGAGAGGCGTCGATGACCGGACCCTGGAAAGTATCGCTGGTATTCCGTTCGATATCGCCCTTGTCAACATTCTGATACCTGTAGCCCAGATCGATGCCGATGGGCAGCTTACGGAATGTGTACCCCAAACCGGCTTCCAGATTCAACGCGCTTCCATCCACCGACCTGGAGGTCCGATCATCTCCGATTTCGGTTTCGTATTCCACATCGATGAGCGGCAGGTATGACAGGGAGCCGTAAGCATACAACGAGGTCGTCCCCAGGGGATAGAAACCGGATATCCCAAGTCCAAAGCCTGCCATTTTTTCCTCGGCCGTCTGAGTGTGTGAGTTCAAATCATAATCCAGCGCCTTGTATCCCACTCCCGCCGAGAAATATTCGTTGACTGAATACTGCAGTACGATATCGATATCCGTCCGGGTGCCGTCAGCCGTACCGCCTCCTTTGAGGTCGAGATCGAAACTTCCCTTGAGAAAGATGACACCAAGCCCGAAACGGTGATAACCGATCGACAGCTTCGGACCGAAGGAGCCGATACCCTTGCCGTCGAACAGGTCCGTGTCCCATGATGAAAACCAATGGATCACGCCCGCGGAAATAGTCACCGGCAGATCCGCCGCCAGGCAGACCGAACCCGACAAGGCGGCAAGCATCACGAACAGAAACACCATTCTCATGTCACCCCCCTTAGAAACCTTTGATACGAGGTGCCGTGGTCTCTTTTACCATGACCGTCTCGTATTCACCCAGAACCGGATAACGGGAGATATTTCCGGTTGAATCGCGGGCGATCACGTAATACTGGAGGTCCATTTTCTTGTAATAGGAACGCGCGATACTGTGCCGGAATTCATTCCCATCCGGACTCATCACCACCGCCTTAAAGGCAGGTTCCCTGGCAGTACGGTAATACAGTTTGACCTCGTTCACGCCCTTGTTGTCGGTAACGCTGACCGTAAAGGCCACCGCGTCTCCCGATTCAAGCCGCTCCGCTGTCATCGAGGCAATCACCGGCGCCACCGTGTCACGCTCATCTAGACGCTGGCGCGCGGCTTCCAACAGCCCGCGCAATTCTTCATTCCCCGGCTGCTGAGCCGCCAGCGTCTCGGCCTCGGCGATCACTTGTTCGATTTTTCCCTCTTCCAGCATCTGCCGCAAACGATTGACCTTCCCGATCACCGGCGAGGGATCTTTGGATTCGGCCTGGATGGCAGCCAGTAACGATTGGGCGCCATGGTTTCTAGGGTCCAATCCCAGAACGGTGTTGATTTCACTGAAACATTGTTGCAAATCACCCTGCTCCAAGGCCTGGCGGGCTGCGGTCAGGTGCGTTTCAACCAACTCCAGGCGTTGCCGGTCCGCTTCCGCCGCCGCCATTTCTGCTTTTAACGCTCCAATGCGCTGTTCCAGTTCCGCCAATCCAGGCCAGTTGGGATCAAGTGACGTCAACTTCGCCTCACCAGCGAGGGCAGACTCCAGTTCACCAGCATTGAGCGCGTCGATCACTTCCTTCTGGAGGGCTGCCGCTCGCCGGCGCCGATCCTGCACCGCCGCGGCTGTAGCGGTGGCGGCGACATCGACAACTGGCGCCGTCGGCTCCACTGGTTCCGCTGGTTCAACTGCCTGGTCCTCCGCTGCTCCGGATCTCTCACCGAGCCCGGCGGCGGTTTGCCTTGCAGCGTCGATCCGCCCTCTCAGCTCCTCATGCCCCGCATTACCAGGCTGCAACCGAAGTAATTCCTCCGCCGCCGCCGATGCATCCTCGTACCGGGTCTCGGCAAGCGCGCCCTCCACCCGGACCAGGAGTTCATCCACCCGCTTCTGGAGCGCCGCCTGGGCGGACATGTCTTCGGTTTCTACCGACGATTCCGTGGCGACCGTATTGCCCACT
>JAFGDC010000441.1 GCA_016932295.1 candidate division CSSED10-310 bacterium | reverse complement strand
GCTCAACCCCTTGACATTCATGCCTTCATATTTCGCGCGATGCGCCTTGATACGACCGGCATCCATGCTGACAAACGCCGCCAGGGTCTCGCCGTCCACCCGTTTTGCATCATCGTACGACGGATAATGGCTCAGATCGGTACTGATCACGATCACCGCGTGTCGGCCTGCCAGACTCGCGGCCAGGTTCGCAGCCACCGCCTCCATGGCGCCGCCCGGTTCATAGCCGAACAGGATCGGTACGATCTTGAACTCCTTCAGCACCACCTGCAGGAACGGCAGTTCCACTTCCAGCGAATGCTCCTCGGCATGAGCCCGTTGGATATACCGCACGTCGTCGTGAGCGCCGATCAGGCTCCAGGCCAGTTCCTTGTCAACCGGAACCCGGCCCAGCGGCGTCTGATAGCAGTCACCCCCGTAGACAGAAGCACCCGAGAAGCCCACACTGTGCGCCGACCCCATCAGGATGACCGTATCGATATCCTTGTTCTTGAGCAGGTTGAACCCATACGCGGCCACCGGAGCGGAAAAGACATAACCGGCATGAGGCACAATGACAGCAACCACCTCCCCGGCTACCGGCACCTTTCCCGCCTGTTCCAGGTAATCCTCCACCATGCGCTTCAGCGTATCCGGCCGCGCCGGGTAGAAACGCCCGTTCACCGCCGGCTGGCGGCATGGCTCCCCTGTCTCGACAGAATCGCCGTCATCGGCCCTGCTGCAGGCTATCACGCCTATGAACATGGCGCCGAGACACATCAACGTCAACAGCTTGTCCATATCATCTCTCCCGAGCCGGCAATCGCTCACTGGAGCTTTTCGAAAAAACCATTGAGACAGCCGGCGATGCGATCGATCTCGCGATCCGTGAACCAGGGGAACACCGGTATTTGCACACTTTCCATCCGGGCGCGGACAGTCATTGGATACGCACCCTCCATGCCGAACATGTGCGGGCAGTTGTCCATGACCAGGTTGCCGGTATCGATACCCGCCTTGAGTAAAAACCGCTTCAATGCATTCCGTTCCGGATGCATGACGATATAAAAGTACGGCGCCCGGCAGCCACCCGCGGCCGGCCGCAGTCTCTCGATCCGTGGCTCGAGCCTCGCATCCAGGTCCTGGTAGACCTGTCGCCGCCGCGCCAGGTCCGCATCCAGTCGCAGCAAGCCCTGGATCCCCCAGCGCGCCTGCAGCGGGTGGAATCCCGTCTCGATCAGGCCCACTTCCGCCGCCGGCTTGGCCAACCGTTCATAGAGTTCGATGACATCCATCTGCAGTGAATCCGACAGCAGCAGCACGGGATACAATGTCCAGGAAAAAGCGCGAGGCCGGGTGACCGCCGCCAGCAGCATGAACACGAGGGCTTTCGACGCCAGCGGCCCGGTCTTCATGGGCGGCAGATCGAGCGCTTGTTCCCGCAGCCTCGCCGCCAATTCGGCGTCGCTGGTCGCCACCATCCCGCCACCGAAGGTATTAAACAACTTGGTGGCGCCGAAACTGAAGAACGAGGCCCGGCCGAAGGAACCCACCTGTCGATCGCCGCTGGTTGCTCCCAGGGCATGGGCGCAATCCTCGATCACCACCAGGCCGTTACGGCCGGCGATCGCCAGGAGCCGATCCATTTCCAGTGGGTTGCCGAAGATATGGGTGGCGATCACCGCCTGCGCATCACTCGCCGCGGCGTCCACTGCTGCCAGGTCCATGTTGTGGTCCATCGCCCGTATATCCACGAATACCGGCACCATGCCTTCCGCCCGCAGTGCCTGCACCACCGCCCGATACGTGTACGCCGGCACCAGGATGCGGCTGCCCCTGGTCAGGCCGAGCGCCCTGACTATGGCGCGCAGCCCCTGCCGCCCCGAAGAGACAGCGACCGCATGCGCCACCCCCACGAAACGAGCGAAGCGCCGCTCGAATTCACCGATAATATCCGCGTCATCCCGGTTTCCCTGAACACAATACCTGACCAGGTCATCCAGCATGCCTTCGTGTACCACCACCTGCCGCCTTGGAATCGCCACTCGCGCCTTCTTTCCATTCACTTTACATCATAATCCTAGCATAGGCGCGGGTATTCCCTCAACCGATGACCAGCGGTGGGCAGCCGCGCCCCGCACCTCCGCGCCGCATCCCCGGAACACCGTCCGAGAAGCCGTCGAGAGTTCCCCGGCAAGCCTTGCGCAGATTGGTTCCGGTTAAATCCGCGGCTTGATTGACACCCTCTCAAGGCGTTCATACAATCAACCAGGAATGGAGAGGAGATGCGGTGGTAGCGTGGCGCAGACACATGGCGCGAACCCTGCGGGAACCCAGGTACGCAGGCTGGCTGATCAAGGACAAGCTGCGCGAACGACGCTACCGGCGTGACTTGCGCAACCGTTACTTCTCGCACCTTGACGGTGGCGGTGAAGCGCCCCTGCCTTTCGCCATGAACGTCTTCCTCACCGAGACCTGCAACCTCACGTGCCGTTTCTGCGAATTCGCCCATCGCACCACCAACCGCTCCCTGAGTTTTCCACAGGTCTCCCACATCCTCCGCCAGGCCGCCGATCTTGGCGTCCGCGAGGTAAACTTCACCGGCGGCGAACCGCTCACCCACCCCGAGTATTTTCGCATCCAGGATCTCACTCGCGAACTGGGCATGCGCACCCTGCTTTCCACCAACGGTATCCTGCTCGAACGCCACGCACCCCAGTTCAAAGGCTGGGAAGGCGCCATCTTCGTGAGCATCTCGCTGGACGGCGCCCGGGCTGACACCCATGACAGGTTGCGCGGCATGCCCGGCGCGTTCGACCGCACCATCGCCGGCATCACTGCCCTGACCCGGGTCCTGGACCCTGATATGATCGAGATGACCTTCCTCGTCACCAGGGAAAACGCAGGTGAACTGGAGGATGCGTACGACCTTTCTCGCCGGCTGGGAGTCTGGTTCAGCCTCAATCCCGTGCAGGGCGCTCCCGACTTCTATCTGACGGGAGCATCGCGCGCAATCTATGATCAGGCCATCAGGAGACTGCGTGGCAAGGCATACAAGATCGGCGCCAATTGGGAGTATTACCGTCATGTGTCCGATTACCACGCCAGGCACAAACTCAGGGTGCGCTGCGCCGGTTTGGGCCTCTCCTTCGGAGTGGACGTGGAAGGCAACCTCAAACCCTGCTGCGTCTGGGAACATCCCTATTCCGCCGGAAACATCCTTGAAACCCCCCTCGATGCACTCTGGCATAGCGAGGGTGCCCGACGCATCCGGCAATCTCTCTTTGAGGGAAAATGTCCCTTCAGTTGTTACAACATCACCTATTTGAAGGAATTCACCAGGATCACCGGTAAACCGTTCCTGGTGGATGGCTGGGAGCGCTGACGTGAAGTGGCT
>JAFGDC010000440.1 GCA_016932295.1 candidate division CSSED10-310 bacterium | reverse complement strand
GACCCCCGCTCCCACCGAAACTCCTTTCCCCTACACTCCGACCCCCATCCCGCCCTCACCCACTCCCGAACCCACGTACGTGACCGGTGTCGAACTTGAGATGCCCGACGACTTCTTCAGCCCCGGCGAGGAAGTGTACCTGATGGCATACATCATGAGCGGCGAGCCGGCAGTGATGACCAACGTGCCGTTTGTCTGCGTGCTCGATGTAGGCGTCGGTGTCTATTGGTTCTATCCCGGTTGGGAACCCTATCCCCCCACCTTCGATTACGAGTCGATCACCCTTACTCCCGGCATGGAAACCAAGAGCGTCCTTGGTACCTTCACCTGGCCCGAAACAGGCAACGACACCTTCACCGGCGCTATCTTCCTGAGCGCCATGCTGAATGAAGACATGACTGATCTGTTCGGCACGATGGGCATGGTGGAATTCGGCTGGGGTCCAAACTAACCCAATACCTCACAACCACAGCGGGACCGGTTCGCCGGTCCCGTTTTTTTATCCCCTTGGCGCTTCCAACCGCACCGTTTCATTTTTTCGCCGTTCAGGACGAACCAGGTTTCCTGGACGGGCACGGAACGATTCGCCTCGTCCACCGTCAGCCTCCGTTCCTTCAGCGGTGGCCGGATTCCGATCATCGGTGATCACGGTACATAGAAACGGTGTGTGAGCCTCAACGCTCCACACACCGTTCTGCTTGCGCCTCCGTCAATCCATGGGCTCGAAGTCTTCCTTGCCCACGCCGCACACCGGGCACATCCAGTCGTCGGGAACTTCGCGGAAGGGCGTGCCTGGCTCGATCCCGCTGTCCGGATCACCTTCCTCGGGATCGTACACATAGCCACAAACAACACAGACATACTTTTTCACGGGTTGCCTCCTTCACACAGATTCACGAGAGAGCCTGTCCGTTGCCTCGTTTCCAAGGCCGGCGGAGCGTGCGGACGGATCACGCGCCGCCATGCCTATTGTCTCTCCGCTGTCGCAAGATCAGCCGCGACGGCGCGACCCAGATCGACGCACGCCGCCAGATCCGCGCTGGTTGGCCGATAGGTGGCGCGCACTGGTTCACCCACCAGGCGCACCTTGAGGTCTTCCAGGTATGCGAGTAACTGACCGACCGCTTCACCGCTCCACCCGGCCGAACCGAAAGCGTTGCCGATCTTGCGTTGTGGTTTGAGTCCACGCAGGTAGGTCAGGGTGTCGGCAAGGGTCGGAAACAGGTTGTTGTTCATGGTGGGTGATCCCACCAGCAAGGCTCCGGCTTCCAACAACTCCGTGGCTATGTCGCTGCGGTGTTGCACGCTCAAGGGCAGCAGTTTGGCATGGCAGCCGCCGCTGTTCAGTCCTTCTCCCACCGCGCGGGCCATGGCTTCAGTGCTGCCCCACATGGTGTCGAAGCAGACCACCGCCTTGTTGGTGGGTTCCTGAGCGGCCCACCGTTCGTACCACTCGAGAATGGACGACCGATCGGCTCGCCAGATGGGACCATGATCCGGCGCGATGATATCCGGCGCCAGGCCCATCTCCTCGACCCGGGCGAGCAGTTTTATAACCATGGGTGCAAAGGGGTACAGGATATTGGCGTAATACTTCGCGGCCTCCCGGTACAAAACGCTCGGTTTGATCTCGTCGTCGAATCGCTCGTAGCCGGCCAGATGCATCCCAAAACCATCCTGGGAGAAAAGCAGGTTCCGTTCCGGCAGGTAGGAGAACATGCTGTCCGGCCAGTGCAGCATCCTGGTTTCCATGAACTGCAGATGGAGTCCGTCGAGATCGAGCTGTTCCCCGTCACCGACCGCGGTGAGGATGCCATCCAGATGCGGAAAGTGCTCCACCAGGGCTTTCCGCCCGAGACGTGACGTGAACACCTTCTCGGGTTTCGCCAGTTCGATCAATTCCCCCAGGCAGCCACTGTGATCCATCTCGGCGTGGTTCGAGACGATGTACGTGATATCCTGTATATTGACCACCGATCGTACGCGCGCCAAGAACTCGTCGAGAAACGGACGCTTCACCGTATCCACCAGCGTCACCTTCCCGGCTTTCACGACAAAAGCGTTGTAGCTCGTTCCCCGCGAGGTCAGATACCCGTGGAAATCCCTGATGGCCCAATCGATGACCCCTGTCCAGAAGACGGACTCGGCGACGGGGACCGCCTCATACAATGGCGACATTCCCGACCTCCTTTCAATAACCCTCGTTCTCCGCACCCACTTTACCCCAGAACCGGTGGTAAATCCAAGCCGTGTAAGCCAGCACCAGGGGAACCCCCAGCGAAGCCATGATCAACATAGTACGGAGGGTGAGCCGCGAGGAGGATGCATTCACGATGGTAAGACCGGTGGAAGGATCTGCCAGGGAAGGAACCATCAACGGGAACAATGAAACACCGATCATCGCCATGCTCATGGCCATGGCCAGCGCGGAGGTGATGAAAGCCCAACCGTTGCGCTTCCGATGGTGCAGCAGACCGATGAGGAAGACACACCCGTGCGCGAGAAGCACCACCAGCACCGCCAGGGGGAATGCGCCGAAATTGGCGAGTAGGTGCGGCTTGGTGCTGATGGTCATGATGCCGATCACGATATAGAGCATCGCATAGACCATCCACGCCTTGCGTGCCCATCCATCAGCGCTCTCCGCAAGGCTGTCCTCCGCTCGGAGGGTAATGAACAATGCTCCATGGGTGGCGAACATCGCGAGGCTGAGTAATCCCATGAAGACCGTATAAGGGGTCAACAGTCCCAGGAAAGTACCGGTGAAGTTGCCCGCGGCATCCATGGGGACGCCCTTGAGAATGTTACCCATGGCCACTCCGAACAGCACTGCGGGAAGCGTACTGCCGATGGCGAAACCCAGGTCCCAGAATCGCCGCCACCAGCGTGATTCCACCTTGTTGCGAAACTCGAGAGCGGTGGCTCTGAAGATCAGAGAGATCACCAGCATCATCATGGCAAGATAGAAACCGCTGAACACCGTGGCGTACACATGTGGAAAAGCCGCGAAGATAGCCCCGCCACCCGTGAGCAGCCACACCTCGTTGCCGTCCCAGAACGGTCCTATCATGGCAAGCATGGCGCGGCGCTGGGACTCTTTCCTGGTGAACAGGTACCAGAACCCCACGCCGAGATCGAATCCGTCCAGGACAGCGTACCCCGTGAGCAGCACACCTATCAGGATGAACCACGTGACCTGCAATGCGTTCATACCTGCACCTCGCTTTCTCCCGGCCGCTGAGGTCCGATCCTGATCTTCCTGGCCAGCAGGAACAACCACATGATGAACAGCAGCCCATAGATCACGGTGAACATGAGCAGGGACACCAGCACCTGCCACGCGGGGACAGCGAACGATATGGCATCTGCGGTCCGGATCAGGCGGTATACGATCCATGGCTGCCGCCCCACCTCGGTGGTGATCCAACCGAGCTGCGTGGCGATAAACGGCAGCGGGATAAAGCCCACCGCCAGTCGCAGAAACACCCTGTGCTCGAACAAGGCTCCCCGGCGGAGCAGCACAATCCCCCAGAGGGTGAGCATGATGAACACCATACCCAGCGCTACCATGACATGGAAGGGATAGAAGGTCAGGGACACCGGCGGCCACTCATCGCGGGGAAAGGAATTCAATCCCCTCACCTGCCTGTTGGGATCACCAAAGGCAAGCAATGACAGCAAGGCTGGAAACCTGATGGCGAATTTGGTACGCGCCTGCTCCTCATCCGGAATTCCAAACAGAAGCATGGGAGCCCTGGCGCTGGTCTCGAAAAGACCTTCCATGGCGGCCAGCTTCTCCGGCTGCGTATGCGCCACCTGTATGGCATGATAATGACCAAAGACCAGTTCAGCCACGGCCGCCGCACAGGCTACCACCAGCGCCATGCGCATACTTTCCCGTGCAAACCGTCGATGCCTGTCCTTCAGCACATACCATGCGCTGATTCCCATCATGAAGAAGGCCCCGGTGATAAGCGCCGACGCCATGGTGTGCAAGAACCTCGGCACAGTCGATGGATTGAATACGGCTTGCGAGAAGCTGGTCAATTCCGCGCGTTTGCCGACCATGTGAAAACCCGCCGGTGTCTGCATCCAGGAATTGGCCACCAGGATCCAGAACGCGGATATGGTCGAGCCAACCGCCACCATCAGGGAGGCGAACCATAGCAACCGCGGTGAAAATCGTTTCCATCCGAAGAGCAGCACGCCCAGGAAGGTCGACTCGAGAAAGAACGCGAACAGAGCTTCGGCGGCCAGAGGCGCACCAAATATATCACCCACGAAACGCGAGTATTCCGACCAGTTGGTCCCGAACTGGAATTCCATCGTAATCCCGGTGGCAACGCCTATGGCGAAGCTCACCGCGAACAGCCCGATCCAGTACCGCGCCATGGCCATGTAATGGCTGGACGGATCTTTCCGATACCGGTTCATGATCCAGACTATCAACCAGGCCATGCCGATAGTGAGTGGCGGAAAAAGAAAATGGAAACCAATGGTGAAGGCAAACTGTAATCTGGCAAGTACGACCGGATCCATCATATCGTTCCCCTAACCATCATGAGTTGGCGTCACGCTTCATCCAGGAGACGCCGAACTATTTCATGGTGCAACCAGCAAGCAGGAGAGCGACCCCAGGGAACAATCCGGAAATCCACTGGAGTCGCGACGGAACACTCACCAGTTCTCGGCTAGCACCTCGAAGTGTGCCTGCGGATGCGCACAAGCCAGGCAATTTTTGGGCGCCTCCAGTCCCTCATGCACATAACCGCAGTGGATACATCGCCAGACCACCGGCCGATCCTTCTTGAACACCGTGCCGTTTTCCACATTGGACAACAATCCGAGATATCGCCTGGCATGCTGCTTCTCCGCCACCGCCACCGCCTCGAACACCCGCGATATCGCCTCGAATCCCTCCTGACGGGCCTCCACCGCAAACGCGGGATACATCTCATCCCATTCGTACGTCTCACCCTCAGCCGCCGCCTTAAGATTCTCGGCAGTCGTGCCCAGGCATCCTGCCGGAAACGCCGCCGTGATCGTCACTTCACCACCCTCGAGAAACTTGAAGAAACGCTTGGCATGAGACCGCTCCTGCTCAGCCGTTTCATCAAAAATCGTGGCAATCTGAATATATCCCTCCTTCCGCGCGATCTTCGCGAAGTAGGAATACCTGTTGCGTGCTTGTGACTCGCCCGCGAAGGCAGTCAAAAGATTCTTTTCCGTCTTGGTGCCCTTCACGTTCATTCATCCCTCCGTTTCATTCCATGGTTGTGCGTGAGACCAGCAATACTGGATGAAGGCAACCCCGCTTTCCCACCGCCGGCCAGACATCGTTCACAAACCCCCGTAACTTCAAGGGTCACCCCTGTCACCGTGAACCCAGCCAATCCATCCAGGCATTCACCCAGGCCGGGTACACGCTCCGCAGCGATATCCAGGATTTCCCCACAGCGCTCGCAGCGCGCGTGGTAATGGTTCATCACATGCCCATCATATCGCCGCGGTCCCGAGCCCATCACCAGCCTCGTGATCATCCCACCGGCAGCCAACTGCTCAAGATTCCTGTACACCGTACCAAGACTGATAGTGGGCAGCTCCTTGCGGACCTCTACAAAGACTTCATCAGCGGTAGGATGCGTAAGGCATTGCGTCACCGCCGCCAATATCAGGGATCGCTGCCTGGTCACCGGAGGCCGTCCTTTCAGTTCAGGAACAGTAATTGTTCCCATATTTAACCATAATACTTCTCCCTGTCAAGGACTTCGTGTTCTCCCGGCCGCCGTTCATCAGGGATTTAATGCGACAAGCCGTCTACGCACCGCCGCCTTCCCAAGCCTTATATTCACTCACCAGGACATGGAGCACGGGCGGTCAGTGTCGAGCCGGTGAGGCGGTCGGCATGGATGCTCCGGTCATACCTGGAGGCTGCGCAGGTATTCCCTGAATTGCTTGCCCAACTCCTGGTGCGCCAAAGAGAATTGGATCATGGTCTTGAAGAAGGTCAGCGGATCTCCAGTGGTGTACCACTGCCCGTCCTGAACGGTCTGTACCGTAATAGTATCTTTTTGGAGATACTGCTTCAGGGCATCGCTCAGCCATTTTTCGTTATTTTTGCCGAGAGGTGCCTTCTCGAGAACGTCGATGACTGCCGGTTTCAACAGGTATCGCCCGAAAATCGCCAGGTTCGATGGCGCCTCCTCGCGGGATGGTTTCTCGATGATGTCTTCCAGTTCCATGCTGGTGCTGCCGTTCTTGATCTTGAGGATCCCGTATTTCACCACGTCCTCCCAGGCAACCTCCTGGGCACCCACGACACAATGCCCATATCTCTCATAATTCCGGATCAACTGAGCGGTGAACGGTTCTTCCGACAGCACCACATCATCGCCGAACGCATAGATGACCGGCTCGTTCTCCCCGATCAGACCACGTGCGCTCAGCAGGGGGGTTCCATTGCCGTAAGGCCCCTTCTGTTTCATGAAGGTGATGCAGCAATCTCCCAGGATATCCCAGAGTTTCCTCGTGGATTCATTTTTGTTCCTGTACTCACGCAAGGTGGTCCGATCGAAATATTCCTCAATCATGCCACGATTCTTTGTTCCGGTCACGATGATTATCGTTCTGATGCCGGAGTCGTAGAATTCTTCCACCGTATATTGAATGATCGGTTTTTCCAGGATGGGCAGGAGTTCCTTCGGCTGCACCTTGGTGGCTGGCAGGAACCTGGTGCCGAACCCGGCCGCGGCGATAACACCCTTGGTAATTTTCATATTCGCACCTTTCCGTGACGTACATGGGATGCTCATCCCTAGCAAAATTCATCTGGAACGGCAAGATGCATCGGATCGCCTCAATCCATCGCCTATGATTGGGAGTTAGTGTCAGGCAGATCCGGTGGATGCATTTCAAGGGTTCCAGCGCCGTCCCCGGAAACGACCACTCCGTCCCCGGAGACGACCACTCCGTCCCCGGAGACGACCACTCCGTCCCCGGAGACGATGGCAGCGGCCACGCCGCAGGTTACCCATCAACATCGGCGAATCGACTTGACTGAAGAAACGTGTGTCCGCCGTAATGCCTTGATTGCCAAAGGCTCTCAGCCAACGGTAGTGGATTCCGGGTACGACCCTGGGGTAAGATCCGTAGTATGTATTGAGTGGCTCCGGCAGGTATCTTCATTCGGGTGCATCACCCCTGATCGTTTGGGAAACGCGCCGGTTGACAGGATGAAGGCGACTTTCTACGCTGGTTCGAGTCCAGGAGGCAGCGATGAGAGGCGAGGATGAAGCCGTTTCCCTCAATGAAATAATAACCGGGACCGGGCTGGCATGGGATGAGGAGCCAGCGAGGCGGTTGCGCCTCGCCATGGGCTGGCTGGAGGTGGTGGGCGCTGGTGTCGCGGCGCACACACAGGTGGCGCAGTTCGACGGCGGAACGCTTGTGGTGCAGGTAGACGATCGATCATTACTCAAGCAGTTGCTCCGCATGCACCAGTTCCTCTCCATGCGGTGTGCTGATACATCATGCTTCAGGGGTATAGAGCGGTTGATCTTCACCCATGCTCCCGAAATGGATCGGGAGCTGCCCGTGACGTGTGACAGCAAGCCGCCGGTGACAGAACTGGATGAACGGGAGTCACGGGAAATCGAGGCCATGGTCCGCGTCATCCCCAATCGTCTTTTACGAGACAAGGTTCGACAGGTTATACAGCATGATTACCAGATGAAGAGAACGCGGGATCATGCCTCATCCTGACGCGGTCCTGCTATACTCCGGCGGACTGGACAGCATGCTGACCCTGTTGCTCCTGCAACGCCAGTCCCTGCAGGTGACCGCGCTGCACCTGGTGCATGACCTGCATCCAAAGCGTCATGCCGCCATGGCCAGGATTGAATCAGACCTGGCGAAGTGGCGGGTCCCCCTGGAAGTCCGTGATGTGAACCGTGAAATGCTGGAAATGATTCATGCGCCCCGCTTTGGGTTCGGCAAGCGGATGAATCCATGCATCGACTGCCACATCATGATGTTGGGCAAGGCGCATGAAGCGATGGTGGAGTTGGGAGCCTCATTTCTGGTAACGGGCGAGGTGGTCGGACAGCGTCCGATGTCGCAAAAATCACGGACAATGGCATTGATCGAGCGCCGGGCCGGTGTCGAGGGCATGGTTCTGAGGCCACTCAGTGCGTGGCTGCTGGCGCCGACATGGATGGAGCGAAACGGGTTGGTGGATCGGAACCGGCTCATGGGGATAAACGGCCGCGGTCGCAAGGAGCAAATCCGTCTCGCCGCAGAATTCGGCCTCACGGACTTACCCACGCCGGCCGGCGGCTGCCTGCTCACCGACAAGGGTTTCTCGCGCCGGCTGGGCATGTATATCGAAGACCATGGCACGATCGAATCCAGTCGGTTGCACATGCTTCATGTTGGACGGCATTTTCGACTGGCGGATGGCACACGGCTGGTGGTGGGGCGTACCGAACTCGAGAATCAGCGATTGCGCGAGATGGCGCAGCCCTGGGATGTGCACCTGATGCACCTGGAAGTACCCGGCGCGGAAGGGCTCATCCTGCGCCCTGCCCCCGGCGCCGCCATCGATCCTGGCGTGCCCATCCTTGCCGCCGCGATCCTTGCCCGTTATTCCAAGGCGGCGCCGGACCAGGCGGTACTGATTCAGGTATCCTGCCGGCAACCGGCGGAACTGGGCAGCCTGAGAGCGAAACCGGTGGATGCCGCGCTGCTCGCGGAGTATCACATCACGGGTTCATAGCATCGCCGTTGTATGCCCGGACGAGATCCCCTCACTCAGTTGCGGTCTGTAACCGGCAGGTGACTCCTGGTCATGGCAGGATCACGTTTCGATCATCTCGACGTTGGCGCGGGGAATGATGGTGACGACGCCATTATCCATCTTGATTTCCAGAACCCGGGCCATGGATTCGGATTCCAGTTTCCTCAATTCCGGCGGCAGGGCGGTGACGGTGCCGAGATGGCCGAAATACGGCGGTCGAATGACCCGCACGAGGTTGCCGACATCCAGGCTGCCCACCTGTCGTGCAAGTTCCTTCTCGGAGTGCGCGGGTTTTGGGGTCGGGATCACCACTTCCGGACGGATGACGCCGGCGCGAATCTGGGTTGCACCATTGATGCTGGCCAGATGTCCTTCGTATTTTTTCAGCAGTTCATAGGTGTGGGAAGCCATGTCGATCTGGCCGAAACCTTCGGTGACGAGGAGTGAAAGGCTGATTGGTTCGGTTCCGGTGATGGCGACGCCGATGTCATAACCAAGGAAGTCACGCAGGTCCCGGTCATTGAAACCACCGACAATGATTCCTTTGACGCCGACGGAGATCGCCTTGCGCAGGGCGGCTGCGGTCACCAGGCTGCCACCGACGATGATACAATCCTTGTACTCGTTCTTGATATGCTTGTCTTCAAGTACCATGGTATTGTTGGTGGACGCCATCACGATGCGGCCGTGGCGTTCCCCGCCGATTCCGAAGATGCCCTGGATGAAGGTGCAGTAAGTCTCGACCACCACGCCTTCCCTTGGGATCACTTCCAACACTTCTCCGTCAACGTAGGCGGACACTTCCACCGGGATTGGTTTGCCGCGCAGCAGGATGTGACCGGTGATCTTGGACACGCTCTCGATGACGCAGGGTTCCTCCGCCTTCAGCACCGTCTTGAACAACCCGAAGAAGGTCTTGTGCATGGCATATGCTTCACCCTTTTCGATGGGTTCACCCATTTTCTTGATCAGGGTGGTCTCGATATCTTCCTGGGCGACGCCGAGGAAATTGGCGGCATTTACCGGTTTGACGTTGCCGGGGAGTTCGGTGCGCGCCACCACCTGGTCTGATTTCACACTGTCGCCGACCTTCACGACCACCTCGCCCAGCAGGGGGAGTATCCGCCGCTTGCGGAGGAGGAAATTTTCAGTAACCTTCAATCCTGGTGTATATGCATGGGTCATGGTTATCCCCCCAGTTTGTTGAGTTTGTCCAGGTCATAGGCGGCCATCACTTCCATCCATTCCTTTAGTTTGCGGACCCTTTCCCCCGCCTCCTCCGGCAGGTCGAAGGGTCGCCCGCGGCCGTCCAGAATGACACCGGCGATGCCGCCGGTGATCGTACCTTCCCACTTGATTTTTTTACCGTTGCCGAGATCGAAACCGCGCGCCGGTTCCATGGCAGCGGTGGCTTGTGCACCAACCGGCAGTTCGAAGCGCTTCATCTCACCCATGTGTAGTGTACCCGATTCCTTCACGCCGTCAGGGAAGGTGATTTCGTATGCCATCACTTCCTTGCCTGGCTTGGTCACTCCGACCGGAGCGATGTTTGTACCGAGATGAATCAGGCAGTCCTTGATGAACACATCGGTGGCGGCTTTGTGATGAACGGTCGTGAGCACTCCCAGTTGCGGCATCATGAAGATGGAATCGACGGCCAGCATGGTGACCCCTTCCGGCAGGAAGGCATCGATGAGCATCATGGCGGACTGATGACGGCGGGGGGCATGTGACAGGACGCCTCCCGACCCGACCAACAGGTCGAGGGTGAGCATGTTGACAATCGTTTCACCGGTGCCGGTCTGATCGAAGGCATCGGCGATGGTGCGTTGTTTCTGAACGCCCTTGAGCGACGTGGCGAAGGACTTGTGCTGTTCGAAGGCCAATCTGAGGGCCTCCTTGGCGATGGCCTGTTCGATCACCAGTTCTTCCAGCGATTGTGGAATAGTGGTGGGCCGGATCATTTTGTTCTTGATCCTGTTGCGCAGTTCCCGCTCATTCATGTCGAAGGGTACCCACCTCATCACGTTTTTCAAACCGGCCGAGGCCAACACGTTGGAGATGGAATAACTCATCCCGAGATTAGCGCTCACCGTTCGGTTGAAAGTCTTCTGGAACACCGAGAAGACATCGGTGGTGGCGCCGCCGATATCAACGCCGACCACCTGTAAATTGTTCTTGTCGGCGATGGTCTGGATGATCTCACCCACGGCACCCGGCGTCGGCATGATGGGCGCATCGGCCCAGGACATGAGCTTCTTGTAGCCAGGAGCCTGCGCCATGACATGCTCCATGAACAGATCATGGATTTTCTCCCTGGCCGGCCCGAGATTTTCACGTTCGAGAACTGGTCGCAGGTTCTCCACCATGAAAAGATCGGTTTTTTCCTGAAGATTTTCCTGGACGATGTCCCGCGCCTTGACATTACCCGCATAAATGACCGGCAGATTGTACCCGATACCGAGACGTGGCTTGGGACTGGCGGCGGCAATGAGTTCCGCCAGTTCGGCGACATGAGTGGTAGTGCCGCCGTCGATGCCTCCCGACAGGAGGATCATGTCCGGCCTGAGATCCCGGATGCGTTGAATTTGTTCATGCGGCAAACGTTTGTCGTTGGAGGCGATCACATCCATGACGATGGAGCCGGCTCCCAGTGCGGCACGTTCGGCACTCTCGGCGGTCATGGTCCGCACCACTCCCGCCACCATCATCTGCAGACCGCCACCGGCGGACGACGTGGAGATGTAAATATCCGCGCCCACGTCACCTCGGGCGGGAGTGATGATACGATGGTTTTCATCCAGCAGCTTACGGCCGGCGAGTTCCTCCACCTCGGCCACGGCGTTGAGCACTCCCATGGTGACATCCTCGAAGGGGGCTTCAACGGTGGTGGGCGCCTCTCCACGAGTGACCAGGCGGAACTCTTCCCCTTTCTTCTCGATCAGGATGGCCTTGGTGGTGGTGCTCCCGCAATCAGTCGCCAGGATCACTCGAATATCTTCGGGTCGTATGCTCATCATTCATCTCCTTCCGAAGCAACATCAGTCTTCCGGCGCCTGGACTCCAATTGTTCCCTGTCCAGGCGTTCGATGCGCTCGATGAGCGTGCTGACACATCGCCGGTCTTCCAGTAGATCTCTTAACATACTGTATCCTTTTCCTTTCAACAAGCTATCCGCGAAGGGCTCGAAGAAAGCCATGATCTGCGATCCCACCATGTTCAACGGTTTGATCGTTTCCAGGAACATCAGGGCGGGTACGGTAAGACTGCGTTTGACGATAGCGCCGGCGATAGTGTCCAGCAGTGCTTCTTCTTCGGCGGTGAGCACCCGTTCCTCGGAGCGTACCGCAAAGGCGTTCTTCAGCTCACTTCGTATCCGGCGCCATCTTTTTTCTGACATACTCGGCTATCTCCTCGCTGTTCCCCTGCGCCCGCAGATACATCCCACGATAACTCTCGAAGAAGGATCGACCGACAAATGGACTGAGGAACACCCCGGAACGATCCGTGTATATTGAGCGGAAATAACCCCATGGTTTCAATACGGAAAAACCCAGGTAGATTCGCTCGGCACCCTCCTCTGTCAGCCGGTAATGTACCGGCAGGTAGAACTGGGCGATGGAAACCGTCAGAAACAACACCGACAGGGCGACAAACAGCGGATTACGGGTCCACAGCCAAACGATCCCCCAGATGAGCAGGCAGAATGCTCCCACCAGGAGCCCCCTCACGGGCTGCCGGCGTACTGGCTGCACGGTCCACTCGAGCACCTCGCTACCCACCGGATTGTTCTCTCTTGCCATCCCCATTGCGTCTCAATTTGAGCCGTTCGACAGCTTTTTCATTTTGTTTACTGAGCTGATTAAACTCCGCCAACATCTCCTCTCCCGTGATCACCCCCTTACGTATCAACAGACTGACCAATGCTTCCTGAGAGAACTTGTTGGACAGGCACAACTCTTTGTACGAGATGTCCTTTACGTTGTCACCCATCACCATTCGCAGCGCCGTCTCGTTGTCGAGGCCGCCCCCCGCCGGCTTCTTCCCGAACAACCTGGTCAAAAAACTCAAACATTCCTCCTTCCGGCCGGAGCGGAATCGAAACGTTTCGTCTCCCGCGCCCACCGTGCTTCATACAAGTTAATGATACTAAAACAGAGTACCTTTATCTTTCAAGATGTTTGTTACCCCTGCCAGGCGGCGCTTTGCCGCGAACCATGCTCCGAACG
>JAFGDC010000439.1 GCA_016932295.1 candidate division CSSED10-310 bacterium | reverse complement strand
CGCCGAATCAGGCGGTTTCCGTTAAATCACAGATCAAGATCAATGAACGGCGCAACCAGACACCACCACTCCGGAAGGTGCGTGACATCATCCTGAAGAAGTCGCGATCCCTCGTCAGGAAGCTCACCTCGTTTGACAAGAAGTATCTTAATCGTGCGGGGGAACGGCTGCGCCTGCTGACCAGGGATAGTGCCGCCACCCCGGAGCTGGCGGACGGAACCGTCAGGCTGGTGGTCACTTCACCGCCGTTCCTGAATGTGGTGGATTACGCGGTTGACAACTGGCTGCGATGCTGGTTCATCGGCGTGGATGCGGATCGGGTGCCCATCACCATGCTGCCGCGCCTGGAGGACTGGACGGAGAAGATGCGGCAGGTGTTCCTGGAGTTGCATCGTCTGCTTACCCCGGGAGGATGGGTGGCGTTCGAAGTGGGGGAGGTGAACAAGGGCACGGTGCGGCTTGAGGAATACGTGATCCCGGCGGCCCATGCCGCGGGGCTGCGGCCGGTGCTGGTGCTCATCAACAGCCAGACATTCACCAAGACCGCCAATTGCTGGGGAGTGTCCAACAACAGTTTGGGTACCAATACCAACCGGATCGTTTTACTTGGAAAAGAGTAAGTCGCATGCCGTTGTATCCGTCAGTGATCGTTTCTGAAGAGATGCTTGCCGCGGCGCTGAATCTGGTCGATGCAGTCCGTGTCCGACGCACCGTCGCCTCGGAGATCGACACGCTCACGGGAATCCTTGGTGAATTCGCCTTCGCGCGGTATTTTTTCGGCGACTGGCGCGCTCACCGCGTGGGCCACAACAGGGGTGAGACCGATTTCGATGACATCGAGATTAAAACCTCATCGTTCCCATTTCATGCCGGGCTGCACCTGCTGGTCCGGGAGGATTACGCGGCATCCCGCAAGCCGGCCTGCTATGTCCAGGTGATTCTCAATGTCGCCAACAGGGATGCCGATCGCATCCCTGCGGGCACCAATGCCGTCATCTGTGGGTGGGCCACGGCGGCGGAGGTGGACCGGGCGCCGTTGCGGGACTGGGGAAGCAAATTCGGCACCGGTGGCGGCTATCGCTGTCATGGCATCAGGATTGCCGATTTGCATCCCATGAATGAACTGCGGCTGGCAATGGGATCCGGCAACGGGAAATAATCGGCTGCATAGAACGGGCCCAGCGGGAAGAGTGTGCCGCTGTCGTGAGTGTGACTCCCTGGAGAATGGAGGTGATTTCACCTTGGGGTCGTACCTGGAATCCACTTCTGTTCGTTGAGAAACGCTTGCGCCATAAGACGTATGGTGGCGAATCCCGGTTCCATCAAATCGATCCGCCGCGTTTCGCGGGCAGGTTGCACGGTGACCCATGAATGCGTCCTGCCGTTGCGGATAACACTCCCCCAAGGCATAGGCCGTGGATTCAGGGATTCGGCGGTGACTTGATTTTCGCCATATGTTCGCCTATTATGGAGAGGCAAAGGTGGATGCAGACATGGAGAGGGAGTCACGTTTCAAGCTGTTGACGGATGATGCGCGGCACGATGTGTGCGCGGACGACGTGGCCGCGGCGATGAGCGGCGAGGCTGGCGGCGCCGGGCTGGCGGGCCGGTATCGGCAACTGGGGGACCGGTTCACTCCGGCGAAATGTTCGGCGCCGCTGCTGCGTATCCTGTTGACCAATTATTGTGAAAAGAACTGTGGTTACTGTGTCAATCGCCGGTCGGCCAATGTCCGCCGGGCTTCATTCACGCCTGACGAGATGGCGCGGTTCTTCCATATGATACATACCCGCGGACTGGTCAGGGGATTGTTTCTGAGTTCTGGCATTCACGGCAATCTGGTCAGGACCCAGGACAAGTTACTGGCGGTGGCTGAATTGCTTCGCAGGAGATACCGCTACTCCGGTTATCTGCACCTGAAGATCCTGCCAGGCGCCCAGCCGGCGCAGATCGAGCAGGCGGTGGCGCTGGCCAGCCGGGTCTCCATCAATATCGAGGCACCCAGCCGGCGGGTGTTGGAGAAGATCGCGCCGGACAAGGACATGGATGAAGAGTTGCTGCGGCCCATAAAGATCATCGATGCTCTCCAGCGGCGCGGCCGGCGGGCGCGATTGGGATATACGACGCAATTGGTGGTGGGTGCCGGCGGCGAATCCGATGCGGAGATCATGCGGGCCACCACGTACCTGTATCACCGGCTGGGATTGCGGCGCGCCTATTACAGTGGTTTTCAACCGGTACCCGACACACCGCTGGATGGCATCGCACCTGCCTCTGCCTTGCGGCAGCATCGCCTGTATCAGGCCGATGCCCTGGTTCGGGAATACGGCTTCGACGTGGCTTCTCTGCCGTTTTCCGTGGATGGTAACCTGTCGTTGGAAAAGGATCCGAAGGTCATGTGGGCGGATGCACATCCGGAACTGTTTCCCGTGGAGTTGAACCGTGCCTGGTACGAGCAGTTGATCAGGGTGCCCGGGATAGGTCCGCGTTTCGCCAGGCGGATCATTTCCCTGCGCCGGCTCGATTCCATCCGGGATCCCGATCAATTGGCGAGGAACGGCATTCATATACCGAGGGCGTTGCCCTATGTCCTTTTCGACGGCCGGAGATGCGCGCACAGGCAATTGGATTTTTTCAACCGGCATCGGCATGTCGTGGTGGGTGAGGGGGAGCAGGTCTGAACAATACAGGCAGATGTCTGAACGTACGCTCGATACCCTGCGTCTATACGACCGGAAACGTATCCTGGCTTAGGGGCTGGTTTTTTGATTTGGTTACCTTTGACAGTCCTGCGTCTCTTCGCGGAAGACCATCTCCTTGTAAGTCGTAATACAGCGCACCTAAGTGCGGTCATTACTTCAGGCGTCTGCCGCTGCGCAGGGTCGACCAGCGCTGGAAGGCCATGTACCGCCTTCCCAGCCATGCCAGCGGCTTCATGAGTCTGGTCTCGAAATGGCGCGCCACGTCCTCCAGCAGGTCGGGGATGGGCAGGTGTTGAGGGCAGCGGTCCAGGCACTTGCCGCACCGTACGCATAGTGAGGCAAGCTGGGTCTGGTCGTTGACAATACCGCCCAGTCGGCCCAGGTATAAGGCGCGTTGGGTGAGTTTGTCGCGAAAGAGTCCGGCGTTGTTGTAGTACTCGAAGCAGGTGGGGATATCCACGCCCGCGGGGCATGGCATGCAGTACCTGCAGCCCGTGCAGTCAACCGGCAGCAAGCGCCGGTACTCTTCCTTGACCCGCCCCACGAGTCGTAGTTCCTCATCGTTCAACTCGTTCGCCCCGGCTTCGGAAGCAACTGCGATATTCTCTTCGATATGCGAATCCACGTTCATGCCGGAGAGCACCGTGGTGACTTCTCCGTGGTTGAGGACCCACCGCAGTGCCCAGTCTGCGGCGCTGCGCCTGGCGGGGCTCTCATCCCATAGACGCTGAACCGATTCGGGTACTCGTCCGGCCAGGTGTCCTCCCCGCAGCGGCTCCATCACCATCACCGCCATATCGCGGGCGGCGGCGTACCGCAAGCCCTCAATCCCGGCCTGGTTGTATTCGTCAAGATAATTGAATTGAATCATGCAGAATGTCCAACCGTACGCATCGACGATGGTCTTGAAGGCGTCCCGGTCGCCGTGGAAGGAAAAACCCGCGTTGATGATTTTGCCTGCAGCGATCGATTCTTCCACGAATTCCAGTACGCCGAGGGTATTCAACCTGCTCCAGATTCCGGCATCGAGACTATGCAACAGGTAGTAATCGATGTGATCAGTACGCAGCCTGGCCAATTGCGCATCGAGTATTTTTCCCATGTCTTCCCTGGTGTCGACGCACCATGGCGGCAGCTTGGTGGCGATCCGCACACGGTCCCGGTATCCGCCCGCCAGCGCCCGTCCCACGAACGGTTCACTGGCTCCGTTGTGATAGGGTAACGCCGTATCGATGTAGTTCACACCGAGTTCGATGGCCCGTCGCACCTGTCTCGTCGCTGTTGCCTCGTCGATCTTGTGTCCCCGCATGGGTAACCGCATGCAGCCGAAACCCAGTACCGAGAGCGAATCACCGTTCTTTTTCACCGTTCTGAACTGCATGGCGCTCCTTTCAGGAGTGTCGTCATTGCCATTGGAACAGCCGGGCGTTCATGGCCAGGCCGGAAGCGACACTCAGGAACGTGTCGCCGCGGCGCAGGCGGTCCGCGCCGAACCGCTTCTGAAGCAGCCAGCGGACGCGCGGCACCAGCGACGACCCGCCGGTCATGAATACCGTGTCGATTTCATCCGCCGCCAAACCCACCGATTGCAGGAGGTCATCCACGCAATCCTCGATGAGTTGCATTTCTTCGTCTATTACGTGATTGAATTCATCGCGGGTGATTGGTTCATCAAGCCACACCGAAAGTTCATGGAAATGGATGACGGTACTTTCCAGGTCAGACAGTTCGCATTTCGCGGTCTCGATGGAATGGAACAGGAAGAAACCGAGGTCCTGGTCGATGAGCGCCTGCAACCGGGCAATAGCCGCGGGATCGTCCGCCCCCCATCGCACCTGATCGAGAAATTCTCGATAATAATTATTTTTCAGAAATGGTATTTTGCTCCATTCACACAGATCCCCGAGCAGGTGTGATGGCAGTTGCAGCCATTTCCCCGGATGTGATTCGTACCGCACGCCCTGTCCGAAGTGCCTGAGCAGCTTGGCGCGCATGACAGCGGCATCGAAGCTGTCGCCGGCGATTCGTACGCCGCTGGTGCCGAGGATATCGGCGCCGCGATCCGAATCGTCCCGGCGGTTTGGCGCCAGCCGCATGACCGTGAAGTCCGATGTGCCGCCGCCCAGGTCGGCCACCATGACCGTCTCGGCACCGGCGAGATCCATCTCGTAAAAGAACGCCGCGGCGATGGGCTCGATCTGCAGCCGCACTTCTTCGAACCCGGCGCGTTGCGCCGCGGTGATCAATCGTTCGACGGCGAGTGTTTCCAGGGCGCTGTCCATCGCGAAATACGCGGGTCGCCCGAGCACCACTCGGCGGACATCCATTCCCACCATCGCATCAGCGCGAATCTTCAGATTCCTGAGGATCAGTGCCACCAGGTCCTCCACTTCGTACTCCATTTCCCGGATCCGGGTGGTGGTAAACCAGGTTGATGGCAGGATCGACTTGAGGGATTGTAAAAACCGTCCCTCCATGCCTCTGTTTACATATTCCTCGATGGCCTGGTTGCCGACGAATGTTTCCACATCATGTTCGGGGAAAAACAGCACCGATCGCATGGTGGGACCCCGATCGACAGGCAGGATCCTTGGTCTGCCGCCTTCGAGGATCGCAATGGCGGAGTTGGTGGTACCGAAATCGATGCCGTAGACCGGAATTGTCTTCATGACCGCCTCCGCCGGCAGTATAAGAGAATCAGCGAAAAAAAACGACCGCAGGACAGTTCACCATGGTTCATTGCCGCCATTCTCACTAGTGCGGATTGCGGATTGCGGATTGCGGATTAAGAGATTGGGGATTGCAGAGGGAGCGCGTGGCGCCGGCAGAGGGAGCGCGTGGCGCCAGCCGCGCCCTGGTTGCGGCGGCGGGCCCCCGCCGCCGCTCTTCGTGGGTTCGAGCGCGGATTCTTCTTGCCGGCCTTCTTGATATGAACGCTTCACATCGAAAAGTATAGGATTCCAGGTGCGATGCGGAAGGTACAGTCGTAAGGGTTTGAGCACCAACGCTTCTCAGCGAAGAGTACAAGATTCCAGGTACGACCCCGCGTGTGCGACCTCGCGTGTAAACGAATCCGTGAGCGATGAAACGCGTCCTTCTGGCATGGAGACCACTCCTCCAAATCAGAGGCATCGGATTTAGGGCGGAATCCTTGATTGCGTACTGAAATGTTTTCAGGATATAATTTTTATTATCAAGTAACGTGATTGGAAATCGGGTGTTGTTTTAGGGTGCGGTGGGTGTTCTGGCGGCGGAATATGCCGTCACAATGGAGGTGCATTATGTTCAGGACCGCGGGTTGCATCGGTATTTGTCTGCTGCTGACCGGTGCGGCGCAGGCGTACTTCGTGGTGGAGGGCGATGGGGCGGACAGCAACTATATGGTTCCGTTCGCCTGGATCAACTGTTCCCACAGCGAAAGCCAGTATTGCCTGCCGGCTGCGCTCATGCCGGCGGCGGACCAGGAGATAACCGGTTTTGGCTGGTATTCGGATTCGATTTGTTACGCGATTCTGGATGTCTGGTTGCTGGAAACGGCGGAAGGATGTCCTGACCTTTGCGACCCGCTTGAAACCATGGACAAGGGTACGCTGGTGTTCAGCGGCTATTTCATCGGCCTGCCTCCCCATGGTCAGTATTATACGGCTAATTTCAACGTGGTACCATCCTTCACCTATCATGCCGGCATGAACCTGGTGGTGCAGGTGTGCGGCACCGGG
>JAFGDC010000438.1 GCA_016932295.1 candidate division CSSED10-310 bacterium | reverse complement strand
CAAGATATCCGATGCCGTGATGGCTGAGATCAATATTCTGAGGAATGCATTTCATGGTGAGTGGAACTATGTCATCAGCCCAAATTGACCATGTTAATTGTGGGCGGATGCTTACCAAGTAATGTGTCATGCCTAACGATTTCATAATTCGATACCATAGCGCCAACGAAATATAACAGGATGCTGATTTACCTCCTCAAGGTAGGTGACGAGCCTGGCTTTCAACTCGACAGGCGAGGACACTTGCATGCCTCGCAGCACGGTTTTCGTCATCTTCGCAACGAACGACTCGATGATGTTGAGCCATGATCCATGAGTGGGGGTAAGAACGAACCCGAAGCGGTTCGGACGCGGGGCGAGATACGCCATCGCCGGAGAATCTGACCATTGGATGCCAGGCGTAGGACCACTTGTCCGGGGACCTTAAGGGTGTTGGCGGAGAGATTCTGTAGTAATGGTAGATGAGATCGAAGAACCGAACTCGTCGTAGCGAGTAAAGCCACCCTGGCGACGGCCGTCGATAAAACCTGGCTCGAACGCTTTTATGCCGTGTGCCAACCGGAGGTCTTCGTCCACCTTGCCAAGGAAGTAGCCGACTGACCGCGAAAAAACAGGGCTCATTTGCCTATGGCTAAAAACAAGATCACGCCCGGGGAACGTCCCGACCCGGCCGTTACCCTTCCGGTGGCGCATTCCCTTCCTAAAAAAAAAGCGCGGGACCGCACTACGGTCCCGTGCCTTCTCAGACGTTCAAATACCTACCAGCGGCTTCGGCCGCCGCCACCGCCACCACCGCCGCGACGATCGTCACGCTGCGGTTTCGGGGTGGACTCGTTCACCCGCAAAGCGCGACCATGAACTTCCGAACCATTGATATTGTCGATCGCTTGCTGAGCCGCGCTCTTGTCCGGCATCTCGATGAACGCGAAACCCTTTGATCTGCCGGTGTCGCGATCCGTGATTATACGCACCGCGTCGACCACGCCGTAAGTCTCGAACAACTTTTTAAGATCACTGTCCTTGGTTTCGAACGATAGGTTGCCAACATAAATATCCATAACGCTTCCTCATATCGTGTCACATGTTTTGATTACCGAGCCTTCACTATGACACAACGATGAAGCTTGGTCGACTATCTCAACATAGCCAAGCCGTATTCTACAGGTCATTTCGAAAATGCGCAACTGTATTTTTTTTCGACCTTTTAGGTTTTCGAGTGATGACGGCGGCCGCTGGCATCCTGTGAAGGTGTGTTGCTGTTGATGGATGCATCCCAGGGCGTGGAAGCCCAAACCGTCGCCAACCTGTACGCGGCCATCGAGCACAACCTGGAGATCATCCCGGTGATCAACAAGATCGATCTGCCCTCCGCCGATATCGAACGCACCAAGGCGGAGATCGAAAACAAACTGGGCCTGGACTCGGACGATACCATTGCGTGTTCAGCCAAGGATGGGACAGGGGTCCTCGACATCTTCGAAGCCATCGTGCAGCGCATCCCGCCGCCCAAGGGCGATCCCACGGCGCCCCTGGCCGCCCTCATCTTCGATGCTCATTACGATCCATTCCGGGGAGCCATCATCAGTTGCAGGGTCATGGAAGGCGTCATCAAACCAGGTGACCATATTCTCTTCATGGCGCTCGAATCCACCTTCAAAGTTGAAGAAGTGGGCGTTTTCCTGCTCCATCGCAACAAACGGGACCGGCTTGCGGCCGGTGAGGTGGGTTATCTCATCGCCGGCATCAAAACAGTGAGCGGCACCCGCATCGGCGATACCATAACCCACGCCGACAAGCCGGTGTCCAAGATGCTGCCTGGATTCAAGGAAGTCAAACCGGTGGTGTTCTCATCCATCTACCCCATGGAAGCGGCCGAATTCTCCGCCCTGGCGGACGCCATCGAACGTTACAAGCTCAACGATGCCTCTCTTACATTCCAGCGCGATTCCTCGGTCGCGCTGGGCCAGGGATTCCGCTGCGGATTCCTGGGATTGCTGCATCTCGAGATCTTCCAGCAGCGCCTGGAACGAGAATTCGACCAGGCGGTCGTGATGACCTTCCCCAGCGTCGAGTACAAAATCGGGCTCAGGGACGGCGAGGAAGTGACCATCAACAATCCCCAGTATTATCCCGATCAGGTGCTGATCGCCTATGCCAAGGAGCCGTTCATCCGTGCCAACATCCACATCCCAGAACGATACATGGGCGCAGTGATGAAACTCTGCCTGAGCAGGCGCGGGGACAACTCACAATTCAAGTACCCGCATCCCGGACGCATCGAGGTCCTGTTCGATCTGCCGCTGGCCGAGGTCATCTATGATTTTTATGATACCCTAAAGACCATCACCCAGGGCTACGGCTCCTTCGATTATGAAATCATCGACTATCGCAAAAACGATTTGGTGAAGATGGATATCCTGGTGAACGGCGAGAAAGTCGATGCCCTGTCCCTGATCATCCACCGTGGCAGCGCCAGGGCCAAAGGGCTGCAGGTGGTGGAGCGGCTCAAGGAAGAGATTCCCAAGCACCAGTTCAAAATCGCCACCCAGGGAGCCATCGGCGGTAAAATCATCTGCCGGGCGACGGTCAATGCATTCCGGAAGGATGTTACCGCAAAATGCTACGGCGGCGACATATCGCGCAAGCGGAAACTTCTCGAAAAACAGGCGAAGGGCAAGAAACGCATGAAGATGGTGGGGCAGGTCATGATCCCCCAGAAAGCCTTCGTGGCGGTGCTCAAGACCGATGACAATTGATCCGGCGCCACGGCGGCGAGCCGGACTCACAGGCCGTCGATATCACCGATGACGGGTATCATGGAAAGGACACCATCCTGTTGAATCGACGCCGCGGACAGGGCACGTCATGATCCGGGACACGCCGGCGGGCCTGTACATACATGTGCCCTTCTGCAAAACCATCTGCCCCTACTGTGATTTCTACTCGCTCACGGACAGGAGCCATGTCCATGACTGGCGCGCCGCACTCCGGCTCGAACTGGAACGATCACGGCGCCGATTTCCTCCCTTCGACACGGTTTTTTTCGGTGGCGGCACCCCGTCCGCCATCGATCCCGCCTGTCTCTCCAGCCTGCTTGAAGCCTTGTTCGAAGAGCCGTTGATCGAATGCACCATCGAACTCAACCCTGTTGACGTGACACCCGAACTGGTGAGTCGCTATCTCGGATCGGGTATCGGGCGGCTCAGTCTGGGTGTGCAATCGATGAACGATGGGGAACTGCGCTTTCTCGGCCGCCGCCATAATGCCGCCCAGGCATTGCGCGCCATGGACATCTGCCGGGAAGCAGGATGCCGAAACCTGGCCGTCGATCTCATGTTCGGATTGCCCGGACAGCGGACTCGAGACTGCATCGATTCGCTGCGCCAAATCCTGGCCTGCGCTCCGGAACATCTGTCCTGCTGCCAGCTCACCGTCGCGCACGGCACACCGCTTGGCGAGTCGATCGCCAGCGGCCGTGTGCATGAACCACCCGAGGATGACCAGTGCGCCGCATTCCTGAGCATCTCGGACTACCTGAGGAACCACGGATACGAACACTACGAGGTGTCCAACTACTCCCTTGGTGAAAAATACCGCTGCAGGCACAACCTCAAATACTGGCGGCACCACCCTTACCTCGGCCTGGGTCCGGCGGCCCATTCGTTCCTCGGTACGGAACGCTGGTGGAATATCGCCGATGTGCGGGAGTACTGCTCGCGGCTGAACTGCGGTGGGGACGCAGTCGAGGAACGTGAAACGCTGACCGCGGAGCAGCTCCGGCTCGAGCGCCTGGCCCTGGGTTTCAGAGCCATTGACGGCGTGGCATTCGCGGATCTGGCCGGGGCGGAAACATGGGAACCATGCCTGGAACAACTCATCGAAAACGGACTACTCCTGCCACAGGCGAACAGGATCATCCCCACGGCCGAAGGCTACCTGCTGGCTGACCGTTTGGCATTGGAATTCGCCTAGAAACTTGACGAGACCCGCCGGGCGGGGCAGACTCCAGCCCGGAAGGAAGCCACCGTGGACCTTTACGATGAAGTGCTGCACATATTGATCGTCTCCACCAGGCGGAAATTCATTTTACCATCTGCGGCGGCATGGCGAGCCAGGGGTCCGGGGATCACTCCACGGAACCGTTCAGGCGTGTGATTCCGATGAATCTGGAGCAGCGGTGACACTGCCCTGCAGTTCCATGGCCATATCCAGCAGATAGGATGCGGGCACGCGGCCTTCAAGCATGAATCGGTTTTCACCATGCCACCAGGTAACGCCGTGGTGCATGATCCTGGCCTCGTCGCTGAACACCTCGAAGCCTGTCCCACGCCGACCCCGGGCAGCGAAATCAAGGTGCAGCACCAGTACCTCGCCGAAGGGAGAAACATAGGGGGCGCATAACCGGTGACCGCTGCCGCCGGCGCGCTCATCGCGCAGGCTGTAAGGGCCGTGAGATCCTAACGATGCCGGCAGATCGATGGTAAAAGCACCTGCCCGAAACATGACAAGTCCCCGAGCACCGGCCCGGTAGATCATTCCCGGATCAAGCTCGTAGGCGTAACCAGCCAAAGCGGCGCAGACATTACCGGCAGACATCTCCACCACTCTTACCGCACTGGACGTCGGACCACGTCCGCGACCGGCCAGATAACCCACGATAAACACCAGCACCACGCCGGCGGCAATTGCCACCGCCCTCCTCGGAAACAACGTCCGCGCCGCTTCGAGCCGGGCGGCGGCGCCACGCAGGATCTCGCGCGCCGCCGCCGGATCATGGTGCGGGAGCGGCATGCCAGCCAGCGTCGCGGTGAGTGTTTCCAACCCGGCCGCGTACCGCCGGCACTCATCGCAGCCCGCGAGATGCATCTCGACCGACCGCGACTCCCGCGCCGACAATGGGCCATCGAGCCGCTGCTCGAGCAGGCCGCGAATATGATTACAGGTCATCTTGCTCTCCTTGCCCGAATCCAAGCGCCACCATCAACTCCCGCCTGGCCCTGCACAGCCTCGATCGAACCGTTCCTTCGGCGATCCGAAGTTCACGGGCAATCTCCTTCGGAGCCAACCCTTCCAGGTGCCTCAAAACCACCACTTCCCGCATTTGCGCGGGAAGTTGATTCAGCGCTTCGAGCAGCACCTCCCGGGTGAGTTTTTCCTCGGCATCACTGCCGCGCCCTTCATACCAGCGCTCACTCACCAGAGGTTCCACCTTGTGCCGGTAAACCTGATCCCGCCGCCACCGCTCCCGCGCAATGTTCAGACAGATGCGCCGGAGCCAGGCCAGTTCCCTGGACTCACCCCGGAACCAGGAAAGCGCCCGGAATGCCCGATAGAACGTTTCCTGCATCATATCCAGCGCATCGGCTTCATTGAATCCGCTGAGTCGTACGGCCAGGGCATGAACGGCGCCGGCATGCCGGTCGTACATGCGCTCCATGCGCAGCTTACTCGCCGCCATCTCCGCCGTCTTGATCCAGCCGCCGCCGGAGTTCGGTTAT
>JAFGDC010000044.1 GCA_016932295.1 candidate division CSSED10-310 bacterium | reverse complement strand
GTTGTAAAATAAACTTTATCTTTGTACAGCACCCTTACGAGAGCAGCCACCCGATCATCGTCCGCCTCGGTGCCGAACCAGAGATCCGCCAGAAACGAAGCGGTATACGCACCCCCGTCGGCACTCAGGATTTCCCATAACTGCTCGAGCTGAATTGTCTCGCTCAGTTCCGCCCGTTGTCTTCCCCGCCGCTCCAGTTCGCCGGCGATGACAGGTCGCGGCGCGGCGGCATCGAGCAGACCTTGGGAGGCATGGATCACGCGGCTCATATTGATGCTCTTCTCCCGATCGGGGGGAATGAACACGTTGATTTTCTTCCCCTTGAAACCGATCACCATGCCGCATACGGTGATGCGTTCATCGAAAAATTCCACTATCTGCCCGATCTGCATGATCACTCCGATCCAGGTTGCATAGACGCCACGCCGTCACCAGCCGCCGACGATTCCACGCCGCTTTTTTCGAGACTACTCACCACACCGATCCGGGCCACACGCATCCGTTCATTCCATCCCTGTGCCGAGCCTTGCCGGTTCCATCATATCACCTTCTGTACGGGGCCATCGCCGCCCGGTGGGGGTTCCGGCGACTCTCCGTAAAACGAACTCTGCACATATCTGCACCAGATCCGGCGGCCCACGATCCTGATGACCGCCCCGGATGGAATCGCAATGACCACGCCGACGATCCCGAAGATACTGGCGAATACCATGATGATTAACACCACCTGCCAGGGCACCAGTCCGACCCGCTCGCCGGTGATCCGCGGCGTCAGGACGAAACTCTCCAGTTGCGTGGCGAACAGGTACAGGATCGTGATCCACATGAACACCGTCCAACTTTCGAGGTTGAGCAGGGCGAGGAACATGGCCAGGCAATAGGCGATGGCCGGACCGATGTACGGCAGAAGGAACAACACCCCGGAGATGGCGCCCATGGCTACGGCAGCCTCCAGGCCGATGCACCGCAAACCGGTCACATAGATGATCGTCAGGATGCTGAGCACGATCAACTGACCCCTGAAATACCTGGACAGATTGTGGTTGATTTCGCCCAACACCGAGAAGACGCTATCTCGATACCGGGGCGGTACGGCGTGCGTGACCTGCCGGGTGAATTTCAGATAATCCCGCAGGAAGAAAAAGGTAAAGAAGGGAATAATGGCCAGGTTGAACAGCCAGCCGGCCGCGCCGAACGCGCCCGTGATGCCGCGGCGGGCGGCGTTGACCAACAACGGCATGCCTTGTTGCAGCTTCGAGGAGACCAGTTTTTTCACATCCGTCATATATCGGGGCAACTCGATGTCCAGGTATTGCCTGGTCCAGGGATACACCTTTTCCACGTAAAACGAACTGGCCTTCTCGCTCAGACCGGGCAGCTCGCCGCGCAATGAATTGAACTCGTTGATGAGAGTGGGGATGAGGATGAGCAGGAAGGTCAGGACCAGGGCGACGGTGACGAATGTGATGATGAGGGATCCCAGAGTGCGATGGATGCGCACCCGTTCGAGGCGATCCACCAGCGGATGGAGCGCATAGGCCAGGAAGAGCGCAAACAGCACCGGGAAGATGACCGAGCGGAGCAGGTACAGCACCACGATGCCGGCGACGATGAGTGTCGCCACCATGGCCAAGTGCATTTTTCTGCGCCATTCCGCCTGTCGCTGCACATTCATATCGTGCTTACGCCCCGCTGTTCTCCTCCAGTTTCTTTTTGATCAAATCGCCCAGGCTCAACCGAGGCCGCGACGCCGTCGACCGATCATCCTTGTATTCCTCGAAAGCGGTCACCTCCGCCTGCCGATCCACCTGGCTGGCGCTCAACCGCAGTCGCCGCTCGACCTCATCGACTTCCAGCACCACCACCTTGATGATCGAACCCACCATGCGATCCTTGGCGCGCGGGCCGGCGTCCTCCATCTCCTGGTTGGGCAGCAGTCCCACCAAACCCGGCGCCACCTCGACAAAGACGCCGAACGGCGCCGTCCGCTCCACGCGGCCAGCCACCACCATGCCGGGCTTGAATCTCGCCGCCGCTTCGTTCCATGGGTCGTCCTTGACATCCTTCATGCTGAGGGACACGCGGCGCGCCGCCGGATCGATGGAGAGGATTCTCACCCGCACATGATCACCTTCCGCCACGAACTCATCCACCTTGTGCCCCCGCTGGTCCCAACTCATCTCACTGATATGGATCAGGCCGTCCACACCAGGCAGCAGTTGCACGAAAGCACCGAAGGCTGCCAGCCGCACCACCAGGCCCTCATACGCGCCTCCTTCGTGGAATTCCGTAAGAAACCGCTCCCAGGGATCACCCTCGGCCTGCCGCATGCTCAATGACAACTTGGGCAGACCCTCAGGCTGCGGCTTGATTTCCAAAACCTTCACCGCCACGGTCCGGCCGGTCTGCACCACCTCTTCCGGCACTTGCACCCGCGCCCATGACAACTCGGATATGTGGACCAGCCCCTCCAATCCGCCGATATCCACGAAGGCACCGAAAGGACGGATGGAGGTCACCGTACCGGCCAGCACATCGCCTTCCCTGAGGGTGACCAGCAATTCCTCCGCCCGTTGTCTGGCCTCCTCCCGGAGCACGGCCGCATGCGAAACTATCACGTTACGGCCACCCTCCCGAAGTTCAGTGATCTTCAGGCGCAAGGATTTCCCGACATAGGCCTGGAGATCCTCTACGTAGGCCAGACTGAGCTGCGATGCCGGAATGAAACCGCGGGTTCCGGAAATGTTCACCGTGACGCCGCCCTTTACCGCGCCGGTCACCGTACCCTGCACGGGGACACCGCCACGATATGCCTCCAATAACATGTCGATGGAACCTGAATCCTGCCGCATGGCCCGGGACAGCTTGATTTCCCCCGAGGCCACCGACACCACGTAGGCGGTGACCTTCTGCCCCAGCTTCAATGCGCACTCCCCATCGTCATTCATGAATTCCTGCACGGCAATGAAACCCTCGCTCTTTGCACCCAGGTCCAGAATGGCCACGTCCTGGCCCACCTGCAACACGGTTCCCTCGACCTGCATTCCCGTTTCCACATTCTCCAGCGCGTCGACGCCCGACATGTACGCCTCGAATTCGGCCATCTCCGCGCTCAAATCGTCATCGTCATCACGCACCTTGCGCACATCCTTTTCAAAACGATTCATGGAGTCTCCTTTCCGACTCTAAAATGACCGGCCCGGGGACCGGATCGAAGTTCTACCCAAGGATCCGTTCGCGTATCGTTTGAGGATCGTTTGAAGACCACTCGGGGATCGTTCGAGGATCGGCACGGAGTATACCACTCCCCGCCCGCTGGGGCCATATTCTGGATTTACACGACTGGAACGAAGCAGAGGCACCGCTTCACGTGACCGCAACCGGCGTGCCGCCGGGAGATCGCCGGCCGCCTCCACTCAATAGAATGAAAATTCCACCCGGTCGAGATCCGCCACCAGTTCCTGGCTGGCGGCGTCCAGCAAACCGGACCAGAAGGAGAAAGGACCACCTGCCCCCAACGGAGATGGCATGGTGAATTCAAGGATGGTATTGGCGTACGTCGATCCGGCCGGCAGTGTCCGGAGTTGAAAATCACCGGCAGTATTCCAGCTTGGCCAGAAGAAGAATCGCGGATCGATCCCGGGACCCAGGTCCAGCAGGATGTAGTGATGCACCTGACGAGTGACGCCGGGATTGTTGATCACGCATTCCAGCCGGAAGAAATCACCACCGGTGAACATGGTCTCATTCAACTGGAGCCGCACGGTCAACTCATCCGCGCCGGGAGTCGGAGTGATGCCGGGCGGCGTGGCGGTCGGGGTCACGCCGGGCGGCAGCGTCGGGCTCGGGGTGGGACTCGGGGTGGGACTCCGCGTCGGCGTCGGTGACGGCGTCGGAGTGGGCGCCGGCCCCTGGTTCAGCGCACCGGTCACCACCAGGGCATAGGGCTGCCTGCCGGCGACGCCGTCGGGCACATTGTGCCCCCGCACCCGGACGGTGTACACACCGGTTTGGGCGTTGCCTATAAACACCGCCTCGGTGGGATTCAGGTGATCACCCAACCCGCCGGGGATCGAATAGCCGTTCTGGAAAATATTGCCTTCATAAAGGGTGGAGCCGATCTGCACCTCCAGGTCAAGGTCGTTCACCAATTGCAGGTTGCCGCCCTGCACACCGGGCTTGTCGGTCCAGACGAGCGTGGCGCGCAGATCGTCGCCGCCCGCCGTAACCTCCACCGTATAGACGTGCTCCTCTCCCGTGCCAAGCCCGGTCCAGTCATCCACCACCCACAACCGATGCTGCTCACCGCTGAAATAAAGGGCATTCTCCAACAGCACCGTGCCAAGACCCTGGTCATTGCCCGGCCTGGCGCCGGTGGCCATGAGGTTGCCGGAATTCTCGATCATGGCCCGCAGCAACGCCGCCGATGGATACATGGTGTTACCGGGATCAGGCATACCGTAAGGATACCAGCCCTCCTCGAAATACTGCCTGACCAGCACCGCTGAACCCGCCACCGCCGGACATGCCATGCTCGTGCCCATGAATCCTACGCCGATGGTATTGCACGAGGGCACGACAGTCGTGCCCGCGGTGTTCCGCGCCGAGGTGACATTGGTGCCGGGGGCGCAGATGCTGGGCTTGAAACGGCCGTCCGGAGCCGGGCCACGGCTGGAATAGCTGGCCACCTGGTTGTGGCTGGGTGGCTTGTTGGTGGCGCCGATGGAAAGCAGGTTCTTGGCGGTGGCCGGCGTTCCCACCGTGCCCCCGCCTGGTCCTGAATTGCCGTTGGCGAAGAGCAGCAGGAAATCGGGATTGTTCCAGGAGAAATTGTCCACGGACCAGGCCATGGAATCATAGGCGTTCTCGGTGCTCCCCCAACTGTTGGTATGGATGCGGGCACCATCGTTATACGCATCCTGGAAAATGGTCTCCAGCGATGAGGTAATATTGAGCATACCCATCATGCATTCCAGAAAGCCGTTGCCCTGAATGTCGCCGAACGTGATGCGGGCGTTGTAGGCGACTCCGTTGTAGCCGCTGTTGGATCCGTAAATATCGTTGCCCGCCGCGGTTCCGGAGACATGGGTGCCATGCCCGATGCTGCAAGAATCCCACATATTGCCGCCATACGCGCGGTAGGCATGCACCTTGCGGTGAAGCGGGTTGGGCTGGGACTGCGTGTTATCCCGGAAGAAACACGAACCATAATCGAGTCCCGAATCCAACACACCCAACATCTGGTTTTCCCCATGCAGGCCGTGATCCCACACCGAACGGAAGTTCTCGATGTTGGTCTGCACCACCCAGGTGGTCAAGTTGTTGCACAACGTGATTTTCCTCTGGGGTTCAATATACGCCACCTCCACCATGGGAGCGATCTTCCAGGCCAGGTCGAGATCCACGTACGTGGTGACCAGCACATCCCCTCCGATGGCGGCGATGTCCAGGATTTCCACTCCCCTGTCGATGAGCGTCTCCATGGCCGCATCGGGATCGAGGTCACCGTACAGCCTGATCAACATGCGATCCCAATCCCCCATAGTGCCGGCGCGAAAATCCGGCGCGATCTTGAAACCGGGCAGGCATTCTCCCACCCACCGCACCGCGGGCAGATCGCGGACAATGGCCGCATGACTCGACCGCATCGTCACCAGGTATGCATACTGAGGAATATACCCCCGTATCCGCAGATCCTCCGCCGCCAGCGCCCGGCGTTGCGCCTCGAACACCGGACCGTCGAACTGCACAAGAAATGACTTCACATCACCCGGCAGGAAATCCTGAACTCCCGCGGCGGGAAGTTGATCCACCAGGGGATCGAACGACCAACCACCCATTTCAATCATAAGGCCGGACCCGACCACGGGCGCCGCCCACCACACCAACGCGGCGATGGCAACAACCAACAGCGCCGAACTTCTCATGTATTCACCTCCATGGAATCTCTCACGGCATGACGCGCCTTATTCAAGTCAAATATCCGACTCAGCGTCATTTTGCAAGTGACACGCCGCGTCTCAATATACCGCCAGTGATGGGGAGAGCTGCCATGCGAGCATGAGGGACACATTTCAACGGTTACAGCTCCGTCCCCGGAATAATCTCCGTCCCCGGAACAATCTCCGTCCCCGGAACAGTGTGCCTGTCAGAATCGGTGAATAGATTTGATTATAGAGAAAAACAGTCGCATAACACCATGATCTTCAACGCTTCGCAGCAAATAGTACAAGATTCCGGGTACGACCCCGGGGTACACGCCCCCAGGATATACCGCAACCGGGGCCGCTTCACTACCGCCGCCCCGGGTTCTATAGTGTCTCCAGCAGGTACGCAACCGACTGGTTGGCACCGGAAAGTGGACGCTATGAACAGGCCGCCATGGATCATTCTATCCATTCTTCTACTGGCTGGCATGCACGCCGGCGCTGCCGGACCGGCGCCGCCGGGTGCGGAAAACCTGCAGGCGATGTTC
>JAFGDC010000437.1 GCA_016932295.1 candidate division CSSED10-310 bacterium | reverse complement strand
GAGCATCGGCGACGAGCTGCGTATCACCATCCGGCGCCGTATCCAGGAGGAATTCGACCGCCGGATGAAGCGGTTGAACGGAGCGCCGGACCGGTTCATGGACATGACCGACCTGGCGCGGCTGGCATTCGACACCATGATCGAGCTGAAACACCGACATACAGACCAGGAGCTGCGGCATACGTACGGTTTTTCCACCGCTGAATTCGTGGCGGGTTCGTTCAAGCGGGACGGCAGGGAGGTACCCATCAAGGATGCCGGGATCACCGAAAAGGCGTTGGAACTCATATCGCCGAATCCTGAAAAACAGGCGCCTAACGCCGTGTTCAACAATGCCGGGATTCTTGCCGGGTACGCACCTGAGTCGGGGTATCGAATCTTTTTGTTCTCGATGCGGGAGCAGTTTGTCGAACCTGTGGAGTGCGGGTTTGTGTCCCAGGGTTCGGGCGGTGATTCCACCAACTTCGTCATGCCCCGCCTGTTCAACAGCCTCAGCGAATTCGAGCGTGACAACGGCATGGACAGACTGGACGGGCTGCGGTATTTCCTCACCGCCATCCTTACCGCATCACACAGCAACCTGGGAGTGGGTGGCTATTTCAACCTGTTCCTGTTCGACGGACGAGCCGCCGAAAGCTCGCAGTTGCTCCGCCAGGTCAACGATCACCGGATCAAACTTGGTTGTGAAATCGTGCATGCCGCCGACAACGACCTGCTGGCCGCCGCCGACTGCCGGGAACTGCTGGACCGGCTGTATTTCAACGGCAACGACCTGGACGAGGTGGAATCGCGTTTCTTCCAGCGTGCCACCGACATGCGAACCCTGCACAGGCTGCTGCGCGGCTACCCGGTGAGGTGACAGCCCCGGCGCTGCGCGGCATGCGCCCCGCGCCGGAGGCGATATTTCGCAAAACCGTCGATCGTCCAGCGACCGATCCGGTGCTGACGGTGAGTGCCGATGGTGGCGGTAATGGTTTGGCGGCAGGGTGCTGCAATTCAGGGAGCGGTCAACCGACCGGCAGGCCATGCGCGAATTGCAATTGAATGTGGGGTGGAAGGAACCGGCAGCGAGTTGGGGCGTGCCACTCTCGTGGTCTCGACAAGACGGCCTCAAGGGTGTTTCAACTGCGCTTGAAAAACCAGGCATTCAATGGATACTTGGTACACCTGGTCAAAAGGTGAATAACGGCCATCAACACCCGTTTCAGTCACGCGGAGAGTGCAAGGGTGCGAGGGCAGCGGTAGTGAAATTTGTGATCAGAACACCAGGCGCGATCCCCGTGGATAGTCGCGGATGATCATGCTGTTGAGAACCATCTCGAAAGGAGATGTCAATGAGGCGCAGGCTGTTGGCTCTCATCCTCGGCTGCACAGTGGCGGTGATTCTCGGCGAGGGACTGTGTGTTGTGGTCTTTTACGGTTATCACGGCACCGCGTCCGTTCCCGAGTTACTGAAACGGGAAAAAGTCAATACATATGAACAAAGATTTCTGAAAAATGGCACCCCGCGCTTCCGGGGCATACTTCCTCACAGTTACCTCGAGTTTGTGCTGAATTCCGATCAAATCGACGGCGTCAACAACACCGGCTTTCTCGGCCATGATTTTCCTCCTCTGAAGGATGAAAGTAAATTCACCATTCTCGTCACCGGAGGATCTGTTTGCTGCCAGCTGTGCGAGTCGGTTCGCGATACTACTAATTATTTGGAGAAACTATTAAATGATCGCTACGATTTTAACGGAAAAGAGGCGGTCGTTCTGAATGGAGGCTTGGGGGGGTGGTGTCAACCACAACAGGCGATACTACTGCTTCTTTATGGTGAAGTCATCGATGCCATAGTAACGGTGGACGGGTTCAATGAGTTTTTCGAAGCGAGCGATGAGGGTACCAGGCTGGAGCATCCGTGGCAGGAACTGACGACAATCCATCCCCTGGCTCAGCCAGATCGGAGTGTTCTCATGTCTGCCAGCGTTACTAATGCCTTGTATCTGTGGTCATGGAACAGTTGGATACTTCGGCATTCTCGAATTCTATACCTTATCACCCACTGCGCGAGGAAGGTATTCGAGCGGTGGGGGCGGGCCGCGCTGGATGAAGTGGACACACCCCTGAAACTTATCTCTATTTTTTCAGTGCCGCCTGATTGGGATATGGATCAGACTTTCATGTTTAACATTTCGTTATACAAGAAATACATCCGCTACATGGCAGCCATGGCACGCGCCCAGGGAATCAGGAGCCTGTTCTTTATTCAGCCGGTTCCTGCCATCGATAAAAAATTGACGCCAAAAGAACGTTTAGTGGTGGGTGATCTCGGCTACGGAGACAGGTATCGCCAAATGACACAGGAGTTGCTCGACTTGGAGAAAGAAGGTCTTGCGGTCGTCAGTCTGCTTGATGTGTTCTCTTCTGTCGAGTCAGCCATCTATGCAGACCATATCCATTGCAGATTATGGGATGCTCTCGACGGAGACAACAACGGGTACTACATGATGTCAGAGCGAATCGTGTCGCATCTCGAAAACCACTGGGGCCTGAAACGTAAAGGCGAGTAGTGTAGGGTGGAGGGCAACGTCGATTCAACGGCAGTGGGCATGCCTGATGAAGGTGCGCACGCCGGACGAGGCACCCGGACACAGGTGATAATCCGTCGGTGGCCGGGGCGGATGAAGTGAAAAGCGGCAGATTTCCATCGATGTCCCGCGGCCGGTTTTCCCGTTTCGAGGGTGTCAGTTCCTCTGTCACCCGGTCCAGTTGGGATCGGCGTTGCGTTTCTCCACGGGCGGACGACCGCCGCAGTTCCGACAGACGGCGCAGTATCTTCCCCTGTTCCGCGCCTGGTTTTTCGCGCCCGTTGCCGAGCTTGTAAGGGCCGGCTTCATTCACGTAATCCACAAGTCATCCGGCAAACACATTCCGGCAGGCCGGCGAGTTGAACGTTGAAAGTGTGAAGATCTTTTCCGATGATCCCCATGCAGCCTCTTCCGGCTTCTCTATATAGACGATTTCTCTTTCATTTATAACGTAGCGCCAACTTTCCTCTGCACTTTTTCAGGAGCACTTCCACAGAGCCCCATGATACCCTTACCGCCAGGATTCATCCACGGATCTGCTCGTTGCCGGCCATTCGGAAGCCCCTGCGATTACGTCACATCATTTTCCCCTCGGCCGCCGCGCCAGCAACCGCCAGCCATCACCACCGATTTTAAGCAGACTGACAATCACCACGATGAATTCCAGCCGCCCCAGGAACATGGCAATCGTTTCGGACCACAGTGCCGCATCCGGCATCCGGTGGCTGGTGACACCAACTGAAAGCCCGACCGTTCCAATCGCCGATGCGAACTCGAAAAGGGAGTCGACGAGGTCGAAGCCGCACGCGCACAAGATCATGACGCCAAGTATATAGGTCGTCAGATACAAGAAGATGAAGACCATGACCTGGCGGATTCTGGCATCGTCCACGAAAACGCGCCTGTTCCCTTCCCAGACGGGACGTTCCAATACCGCTGTACGGGGGATGAGGTAGCGTTTGATTTCCCACCGGAGCATTTTCAATAACAGATACACGCGAAACTGCTTGATACCGCCGGCCGTGGAGCATGTTCCTCCACCGATCAGCATCAAAACGATGAGCAGAAGAACACCGAAAGCATTCAAATCGCCATAGTTCACGGTCGAGAATCCTGTGGTGGTGACAGCCGTCAGCGTTCCGAATACAGCGACGCGGACCGCTTTGCCAAGTTGCGGGTAGAGCGCTCGGCTCGTCAGAAGGAAGAATGCGGCGACCGCCGCTGGGATGAGCACCACCAGCAAGCGCACCTCACCGTTTCGGGCCACCATGCGCAGCTTGCCGCGCCACATCAGCCATGCGGTGACATAACTCAAGCTGCCGAGAAGCATCAACGGCAAGGTTACTGCTTCGACGGCGACTGAATTCCAGTACCCGATACTCTCTGTCCGCGTGGAGAATCCTCCTGTGGAGACTGCGGCGAAGGAATGGTTGACAGCATCGAAAAACGACATCCCCGCCAATCGATACGCAATGGTGCCGGCCAGCGCATAGCACACATAGATGATCAGAACAAGTCGCGCCGACTGTCTGACATGAGGCACCAGTTGATCACCCCGGCCCTCTGCGCTCGAAATGCCTACGCCGACGGGACTGACGATTGCCGACATCATGATGATGGCCAATCCTGCGCCACCCGCCCATTGAATGATGCTCCGCCAGAGAAGAATCATCTTGCCTGCGCTGGTCACATCCACGACAGAAAGCCCCGTGGTGGTCCATCCGCTCACAGATTCAAAAACGGCTCTCGAATACGAAAGTCCCAAGGTCGCGTAAAAAGGCCACGCGGAAAAAAGAATGACGGTGATCCAGCTCAACAGGACGATTATCCCCCCCTCCTGAATCGTGAGCGTGATCGTGTGGCGGGAGCGAAGTGTCCGCCACAGAACCATGCCGAGGAAAAACAGACAGGCGGCCGGCAGACCGAATGCCCAGGCCCTGTCGGCTTCCTCCGGATTGAATAGAAGCACCAGCAGGGGCAGTATCATTACCACGCTGGAAAGTAACAGGATAAATCCGACCGAAGAGATGATCGCGGCATAGCGATGCTTGAGGTAATCGATCTCCCGCACGATACTGATCCCCTATACCTGTTCGCCGGTGAACGTCTTGAGCACCAATCCATGGTTTTCGGGAAGGGTGAAAAGGACCATGCGGTCGCCGGCACACAGGTCGGTGCTGCCTCGGGGGACGATAGGCATGTTGTCGCGGATCACGACAGCCACCAGGGTATCTTCGGGCAGATCGATATCCTTCAGGGACTTCCCCACCACCGGCGAATCGTCATTGAGTACGATTTCCGTCACATTCACGCGACCGTCACCCACGGGAAGCAGGTTGATGATTTGTTCCAGAGATGCCCGTTGTTCTATCAGGCTCCCTACGATGTGGGTGGTGGAAAAACCCGCAACTCCCAGTTTTTCGAACACCTCTGCATTGTCGGGATCGTTGGCCAGGGCGACGGTCCTGGGGACGCCGAATTTGAGGGAAGCCAGTTGACAGATAACCAAATTATCCGGGTCGTTCGGAGTGATGGCGAGTACGACGTCGGCGTTCATTGCGCCAGCTTCCCTGAGAATCCCGGCATCACTGCCGTCACCGCAGACCACCGTGGCAGACAGTTGACGGGCCAATTGAACACACTCTTCCTGGTCCCGGTTGATGATGACGACCTGATACCCCCGTGACGTGAAATTCCGACAAAGAAAATAAAGTGTCGCGCCGCCTCCGATGATGAGGACTTTCATGATTGTTTGCCTGACAATTCGGATGCACCATTGGCGACTGCACGAAGGAACAATTCCGCGGCCACGGAGGTAGGGCAAATGGTATCTATGCCCAGATGCGCATAAAACTCTTCTCGCCTGGGATCGAAAACCCTGGCCAGTACATGGGGGACTTTGAAAATCCCCAGGGCCACCTGGGCCACCATCAGATTGACATTGTCCTCGTGTGTCGTGGCTATCAGAACATCCGCCTTGTTGAGTTTGGCCTCCTTGAGCACAGCCATCTGGGTGGCATCACCCGACACGCGGAAGCCGCTGAAATCCGGCGACAGGTCATTAAACGTTACTTCCTCCCGATCTATCACCACCACCGAATTGCCGATGCGACTGAGGTGATTCGCCAGGTGAGAACCAAGCCGGCCACATCCGACGATCACGATGTAGCGGTTATTTTTCATCAGGTCGCTCTTCCCTCTCGTCATTCCTGTCATCCACCACCATCCGGTCCGGTCCGAAATCAATGCTGCCGAACTGGTTCCAGGAAGTGGCCCGGTCCAGGTTCACCCAGGCCGGAGAATACGTGGGGTCGATATCGAGGG
>JAFGDC010000043.1 GCA_016932295.1 candidate division CSSED10-310 bacterium | reverse complement strand
CGGTTCAGCGGCCTGCTCCACCGGGAATTGTCGTATCGCCCGCCTGAACCGGTCGCGCCGTTACCGCTGCCACCCGCCGTCCGCGCTCCGGAGCCATCACCGGATTCCGCGTCGGCAACAGGTTCGCCGGTATCGACGATCGCATCCTCTCCCGCGCCTACCAGCGTCTCCGCCGAAGCTTCCGCGGTACCACCCGGGGAAACAGCCGACGGGGACTGATCATGATCGTGATGCTTTCCTCCCCACCCCGGAACCGCAAACCATGAAGTCGCGCCTGAGCAGTTTGGAACGGGATATCGCGCTCGTCGCGCCGGATGATCCGTTCACCGTGGTCCAGGCTCCACTCGGACCATGGCAGGGCATCACCTTCCATCACTCCAGGATCCCGCGCCTGCCGGTGTGGCGGGTGGATTACGCGAGGGCGTTCAACCGGTTCCACTACAAGAAACGCAAATGGGAATTCGGATTGGGTTACCATCTCCTGGTCACTTGGGACCCTGATGATCATTCCCACCACCGTATTCAGGCATCCTATCGCTGGGTCCATCAGATTCCCGGCGCTCATGCGGTCAATCTCCTTGGACGCCGCGTGGACGGACGCATCGTCGAACCCAACCACGAGACCATCGGCATCTGCCTGGTGGGTGATTTCGAACTGCGGCCACCGCTTTCAGAAAGCTACCAGGTGCTGGCGGCACTCACCTCGGGATTGCGCACTCGGTTCGACATTCCGGACCGGTGGCTGTTCCGTCATGATTTCTTCAAAGACAAGATTTGTCCCGGCCAGCAGTTCCATATCCATGAGATACTCGGAAGAATGTAGGTTTCCGCTCGTTTCGAGTGACCAGGCCGGCCTTGTCGGGATGGGTTTCGATTCATGCCGGTTGGATGAATTGAACCAGGTCGAAGAGCACTACCAGAACGAGTCCCAGTGTCGATCGAGGCCGGTGAGCGCCGATGCTCACAAACCGAACCGGGCGGATATGCCTTCCGGTCGTGCCGGTGCCGTCGCTTCTCCTGACGGGCACAGGATCTTGAATACATAGAGATGAATGCCGTTGGCTGCTTTGAAGTCTGTCAGCAGCCTGAGATTGTCGGGCACCTGTCCACTGTCGTAGAGGAATCGTAATTGTGGACGTAGCTGCTGGAAGCGTTGCGACAGAACGAGATAATCAACGCGCCGGTGGCAGGTGAAGGTGGTGATGTCCCGCCATTCGGCGAAGGGCAGTATGATGTAATCACCTCCGGCATAATATGGCACATCGGGTTTTCTCGCCATGATCAGGCTGCCGGGAGGTATCATGGAGCGCAGCCATGTACCCAACTCCTTCTCTTCGGTCATATTGTTCATCGGATTCAGTTCTGGTGCCGCCTGGATACTGTATGTCCGATAATAGCTCCAACCCATCGTCACGCAGAGGAGTAACGGCATCAGCCATGGTCGTGTGCGCCGGCGTTCTGCGGCGTGAAGGAGATGATCGACGGCGAACGCTGCGAATATCGACAGGAAGGGGATGATGGGCACCAGGTATCGAAATTCGAGGTGGAATGGAAGATATACGAACAGGGTGATTGCGGCGAAGGCAAGGGTCATGGCTCCCGCCCGCGGCGGCATCCCACCCTTGATCCAGAAACCGATGCCGGCAACGCTGAGCGAGAAAAGGAACCATCCGGCCATTCTCCAGGTGATGACACACAGGGTCGGCAGGTTTGCTTTCGTCCGTTGTAAAAAATGGCCGAGGTTCTTGCTGATGAATTCGGGCAGGGACACTCGGGTGGTAAGGTTTGCGGCAAAATCCCGCGCGGTGTCATCGAGCCCGAAAGCGGCTTGTTCGCGGGCCAGTAGATCGAACTGTTCCCGGTGGACGGTCATGTTGAACTGCCCCAGGGAACTCCGCGCATCCCCGCGCATGGCGGGAAGATTGATGCCGACGGCGACAAGCATGGCTCCGGCCAGCAACACCAGCCGCTTCCGCCGCGCTGCGTGTCCGACGAGGGGAATAATTGCCAGCACAGGCACATACGCGAGTCCAACTTCCCTGGTGAGCGTGCTCAGACCGACTGCGCCGGCGCAGAGGAACAGGTGAGTGGGATGGGTGGAACGGTAGAAAAGAATCATGAAGAAGACGGCAAGCATGGTGAGCATGGTGAACAGCGATTCGGACAATATGCGGCCGGAGTAATCGATGAAAATCGGATGCAGGGCGGTGAGCCCGCCGGCGACGGCAACCAGCCTCAATCGGCGTGGCTTGCTCATGGATTCGACGTCCGTGAGCACTATCATGGACAGTCCCGTGAGGATCACCGTGATCAGGCCCGATGCCAGCGCCACCATCGTGCCGGCCGTTTCCAGATGACCGCCGGCCAGGCCCGCCAGTGCGAGCAATATGCTGTAGAGACTCTTGGGAAGGTATGCCATCAGGCTGATCCAGTCAGCTCCCGGTGTTTTCAGGAACTGTTCCGCTTGCCAGAGGTACATGAAGGAATCGGTAGCGTGGGTGGGCAGGGCGCGTGCCCAGAGCCAGGTAAGGGTACCGAAGGCGACCGTGCAGGCGGCCAGGATAAGTATCAGCCATTTTGTCGAAACGTTTGTAATGTCATCACTTAGAGATATATGCGCATTCATGGGATCATTCCGGTACCGACCGTCGTTTGTGTAAGCGCATCTCCTTCGCCTCGAATGGTCTCGGGGAGTGCGGCGTTTTGTTTCCGCATGTGACACGAATCACGTGGGTCGGCCCTCGCGTGACATGTTTTCGAGATCCTCCATCCCGCCCAGTTCTACCATTGTTCAATGGAGGAGACAATCCTCTACGGGATTGCCTCCTCCCTATGAGAGGAATCTTGGCCGAGAGTGCCTTACTGCAGGGTTGGCCGGTTCCGGGACGGTATAGGCAGCCCGTGCCGTAATGTCCGCGTCCGGGGGTCAGAGGCTCAGTTCCACTCCGAACAGGTTCCCGACCATGCCTTGATGTCACGGTAGTTCTGCCGATAACTCTGGATATCCCAGAAGATGCCATCGTCTATCTCCAGTTCGGAGAAATCCACCTCCAGTTCCCAGAAACAGATTGCTTTGGTTGGCAGCCAGAGGGCGCCGGATGGGTAGTAGTACGATCCCCTGAGGGAATGAACATCACCGGATTGATCGTATTCATAGAGTGAGCCAAGGTATGTCCATTCTTCCTCCTCGTCCTCCATGTCATATTTATAGAAGGCGAAAAACAGGTTCTCATCGATGGAGGACTGGCACAGAAGCAGATAGTAATCATCATTGCCGCTGGCGGCATAGTTGCAGTTGTCGTTGTATTCGCCTGGCCAGGCATCGTACCATCGGAAATAGGCTTTGGAGTGGCGGGCCTGAAACAGGTACATGGTCCATTCTTCATCGTCCGTGTCCCGATCCACGAAATCGACCGAGAACGTCCGGCCATGATTGAGGTTGGCGATAGAAGGAACAGCGTAGATATCGTCCTGGGCCACCCAATATTCCCAAAACCGTGAATAATCCGAACAACTTGAGTTCGCTATTTCTTCCTGTCCCACGGCTTCCTTGAGCCCCATCGGATCCCACATGCCGGTGATCCAGAAGTCGTCGCAGGGCCAGGTGAAGGCACCATACAATCGATAGGGTGGAATAGTGACGACCGGATTACGCCAGAGCCCGCCGAAATAGGTCCAGGGATCTTCCAGATCATATGTGTAGTAGGCTGCATAGACGGATTCTGTCTGGTCCTCAACTGGCTCGGGAAGCTCGATGTCCGCCTTCCTCAGGCGAAGGTAGTAACGATCGTCGTAATCGCCTTGAGCATCGTACGCGACATCTCCACCAATTTCGGGGTCGATATCATAGGTTCGATACCAGTAATAATCGAAGACCGCATCGAAATCGAAGATGGTCGCGGTGACTCCCAGCACCGTCTGCGGTAAGAGAAATAGGAAAGCCAATCCCCCTAGCAAGATTTTCATGAGAACCCCCTTTGGTACGAAATTGCTGATACATACACATGTGACCAAATTCTAGTTAATGAGATGCACAATGTCAACAGAAATTGGTGATGAATAGTTTCCCTTAAGTAAAAAAATATTCCGCATAAGCATCATTCGCCGTGACGTCACCCTGGATGGCTGCTGGTAAGCCCGGCTTTCCGGCCATGGAACCCATTCCCTATCCCTTCCTATGATAATGTGCGCCGGGAATCCCAAACGTTTTTTTTAATCACCGCCAGAATTTTACCCAGTTTGAAATAAAGGGGAAATTTCGATGTGATTTTCATCATATTGGTGATAAAAGGCCCGATGTGGAGTTGTCCGGTGTATCCTTTGGCCAAAAAAAGTACCCAATCCCACCGGGGGAGGAGTCCAGCCATGTCGAAATACGTTTTACTCGTGGTAGTGGTCGTGGTTGCCGGGTGCGGGAACCCGGACGGCTTCGACACGTCCGGGATGCCCTTCGGTGATGAGATTCCACTGTTTACGTCGGCCCGCCTCGTCGACCGGTTCGATATGACCGAAATGATGACGGAACCCATGGTGGTGGTTTCTCACAGCACGTTCACCTTCGCGTCGGCGGCGCCTCTGGAGACAGTCATCGCCTGGTACAAGGAAAATCTGCCGGGAATCAGGTGGAGCGAGGGGATGCTGACCGATCTTCCGGAGTATGCGGAGCACCGTGAGGGTGGTGTGTATTCCGAGTACGAAGACGATCCCGACTACACCGGTGAACCGTTCGAGGACAGGCCGTGCGCACAGGCGAGGTGGACTCCGAAGGAAGCGGATTCCGAATACGAGGAGATCGTCATCGAGTTGACCACCTTCCCGGCCAGGGAATTGACCCGGGACAAGGTGACCAGGATCCGCATCAACATATCTCATCGGGATGATGGTTCCCGGTTCTGAGCCATCCGGCTGACAATGGTTGCGGCTACTCCACGGCTGGCTGTCGCGCTTCTGATGCCGGTTTCACTTCCCATCCCCCGTTGAACGGTTCCAGGCGCACCGGCCGGACCGCCTGAAGCCTCTCCAGGAAATCATCCATGGGGTGTTCGGTGGTGGTGATGAACAATCGCCGCTGCTCGATCCGGTCGGCCATCCTGATGACAAACCACCGTTTTTCCTCGTCGGATTTGAGATAATACCACCATCGTTCGATGTCAAGATCAGTCCTTAGTCGCAGCACGTGCTGGTAGTAATGGGCCATGATCGGATACCCGTGCAGCCACTCATCCACGACCATGGTCCCTTCAGGCAGGTAGTTCATCAACTCTCGATACAATGTGGCGGGTCTGGTGCCCTGTTTGAACGGAACCAGTATATATCGGGCGTTGACGTGACTGGACCGGTTGAAGAAACTGGCGGCGCCGGATGGCGTCATGCCGGCCGGTGCTTGTTCCAGGCGCTGCGCCAACCGCAGGTATTGCATCGGCCGGTACGCAAGCCCCGCCATTACGGCAATGGCCAACAGCGTGACCAGTATCCGCCGCTTCGCCCAGCGCGCCGCCAACCCCTGGAATCCCATTCCGGTCCAGACCGCGAGGATGACGAAATTGGGGAGGTAGAAGAATACACGGTCCTCGACGGGATAGTTGATCACGAAGACCAGGTTGAGGAGGAACGGGATTCCGGTCAGGAGCATCACGGTTCCGTCCCCGCGCCTCTGCAGCAGTCCATAGAGACTGATCAGGCATGGCGCGATGCCGATCTGCAGGATGCAGAGCAGGAGGAACTGCATGAACAGTTCCGGCCACATCGAGGGTGCGACGCGCGCGGTCACCGTATCGGCGAAATAACCGCCACGCAGCTCGTGCAGCACCGTTCCGAACGAGGAAACAGTCACTTGGCGGCCTGCCAGGGTACCGAGGAACAGCAGACCGGTCACCGCGGCGGCGCCGGCCAACAGGAGTCCGTGGATCGTCAGTCGCCGGCGTACCGGCTTGGCGCAGAGCAGCGCCAGCATGCCGGGCGCCAGCATAACCAGGTTCTGATGGAGTGCCGTTCCCAGTCCGAGCAGGAATGCCGGCAGCAACAGCCGCCGCGGCGCGGGATCGTGAGAGTACCGTTGCGCGAGGGTGAGCAGCAGGAGCATCAGCCACATTGCCGCCGTGTACACCTCGGCTTCCGTTGCGCACCACCAGAATGTGTTGCCGGCGGCCAGGAACGCGCTGCCGGCAACCGCCCATGGCGTGTTCACCGCGGCGCCGCGCAGCAGGATGAAACACTGCATTACCGCCAGGGCGGCACACAGGGCGGATACCAGGTTGGCACGTACGGCGATGTCTCCGAGTGGTAGAAAAAAGGCCATCCTGAGCAGCAGGAGATAAAGAGGATGCTGATAAGAGCTTATTCCCAGTTCAAGCCGGTGCGCCAGGCTGATGAGGTATGGTCCGTCCCAGAAGCCGATATCTGGCAGCAGCGTGAAGGAATAGAGCAGGAACGCCGCCAGGAACAGGATCGCCGGCGGCAGGTGCGATTTCATGGTTGGTGCAGGACCGGCGTGATCCGGCCACCGCTGAAGTTCAAGATGATCCTGGTGCATCGAGCCGGATTGAGCTTAACATCCAGCGTGGTTATCTCCCCATCGTGCCATTGGGGCGTGACCGATTCGAAGGTGTCGTTGGTCACGGTTTCCGGCCACCCGGTGCCCCACAGGTAGAATTCCGCCAGATCACGGTCCACGCGCCGGATCGAACCCAGCTCGAGTACATAGTGATCGTCACTTTTTCGATTCACCATGATCGGTTGGCCCTTATTGGGATAATAGAAGAGCCACCAGGCATGCACATCCAGCGTGCCGGCGGTGCGCTGCAATCGCAAGGCATGGTCAAGGCCGATGGCCATGGGAAACCACATGCTCGTGAAATGGATCTCCAGCGGGCCGTGGTACGTCTGCAGGAGCGCCGCCGCGCGAGCCACCTGGCGTCCCAGTTCCCGCGTGTGCCTGACAGTGAAGGCGTCATTGACGGCGGTCATGAAGAACAGCATCGCCAGGACGGCCATGAGGAGGCTGCGTGTACCGCATGACAACCGTCCGATCCGGACCGGACCACCGCGCCTGAGCACGTGGTTCAGCACGGCGGCAAGGACTACGGCGACTCCCGCCAGCGGCAGGTAGAGGAACCGCTTGCCCAGGAACACCAGCGCGGACGGCGCCAGGCTCACCGGCACCCATAACAGGAAGCGGCCCAGCCTGGTGCCGGCCAGGAAGGTGCGGTGCAGGAAGCGGACCAGCAGGAGGGTGAGAACAATGAGCAGCGGCGCCAGATACCAGTGTGTGTGATAGAGCGGCCTGGCCAGGAAGGCATCGACCGGGTTGAAAAAGGTGAAATGACCGAGGTAGAGACACATCTTGAAGAGATACACGGGGATGAATCGTGCGCTGGATGGCGGGGTGAAGTAGGCGGGTGGGAAGTTCGAGGCAAGATCCATGAATCTGATCCGCAGCATGATATAGGGGATGACCGCGGCAAGCGCCGCCAGCGGCGCCCGGAACCGCCGCGCGTCAATGCCGGCGGCTGCGCGGACATCGATGACCAGGAACAGCAGGCCAGCGCACACGATGCCGGATTCCTTGGCCAGCAGTGCGAGGAACGCCAGGCCCGTAGTTTCCGCCGCCAGCCTGATACGGCGGGGGATGGGCGTGGTTTCGATCAGCGCCTGGTGGAGTGCCACCCCCCGCAGGACGGCCGCCAGGACGAAGGTGGTCATGATGAGTTCGGTACGGGCTGAGATCCAGTTGACCGCTTCGGTGGAAGCGGGATGCAGGAGAAAAAGCAGGGCCGCCAGCCAGGCCGGAAAGGTATCGCGCAGCAGCAGCCGGGCCAACGCGAACACGAGCAGCACATTGACGGCATGGAGCAGCAGGTTGGTGAGATGGTATCCCCTGGGGGAGAGTCCCCACAGGTGGAAATCCATGAGGAAAAGGGCGCTGCTCAGGGGGCGGAAGTATTGAATCTGGATGTCAGGTGGTGTGTACCATGTGAGGCCGAGATCGGTGGATGTCAGAGTGAACGCGGTAAGAACGTCGTTCAGGCCATGTCGCGCCATGTCCCGGGCTCGTTCCACGTGCAGGAAGTCATCCGCCAGGAACCCGGCCAGCAGGCACTGGGAGCGGATGAACATGGTCAGGAGCAGGAGGGAGAGCATCGCGCCCCTGGTGGTGGCAATGAACCGGTTCAGGCTGTACCCGGCGGATTCCGTCATGGGGTTCAGGCGGCGCAGTGGCGGATGACCAGGAATATGGTGAAAAGCAGCAGCAGCAGTCGAAACAGGGCCAGCACCTTTTCATAGTGGGTGGAATTGAAGATGCTGTAAAGCCGCACGCCGAAGATCATGACATAACCGAACAGGGCAAGAGGGAAGTGACCTAGCGCGTAGGCGGTCACGGTATTGACAAAGTAGGCGGCGTGGGCGATGCGAACGACCGCCCTGGCACCACGCTTGCCGAGCACAATGGCGGTGTTGTGCTCGAACTCGCGGTCATGATCGAAATCGAACAGTTCCTGGCTGAGCTGTACGATCAGGGAGGTCACTACCATGTTGACGTAGAAGAAGGCGTCCAATGGCGTAAACCGGTAGAAAAAGATCACCGTGAAAAGATACGAATAGGACATCACGGTGAAGATGTGGGATGCGACATCCAGGAGAAAGCGCCGCTTCAGGCGGATGGGTTCGGCGACATACACCAGTCCTATGACCATGTAGATGGCGTTGGTGAGGATGGCCCAGGGGGAGACGAGCGCGGACAACAGCAGGGCTGCTGCGGCGGCGGCGATGATGAGCCGGCGGGCTTCCGGGAGGCTCATTTCACCCGATGCCAAGGGATTGCGTTTGGACCCGCTGGGATGTTTCGCATCCACTTCCCGGTCGAAGTAGTCGTTCACCGCGTATGCCACCATGTTGATGGCGGCGATAGCGCCCATTCCGGCCAACAACCTCCAGGAAAAGCCCTCGGCGTGGTGGATGAGGGCGGCGATGAGCACCGTGCCCACTTCGAAAATCCAGGCGATCCTGAAGAATCTGATGTATTTTGAGGTGCGTTTGCTCTCCAGTATGGGATCTTTGACCTCGGTCATGTGGATTCCTTTCCTCGCGCCAGTCCTCGCGCCATGTCGGCCTGGAAGGCATGCCAGCCGAACCAGGCGATGGGCAGGTAGCAGGCGCATGCTATCAATCCGGACGCGACTACACCATAGCGGATGCTGAGCAGCAGGTAGCAGATGCATTCCGGAACCATGTCGAATGCGGGCAGATGATGTATCCAGGTCATCCGCTCCGGCGGTTGTTCCAGGTCGAGACACATGAACAGGCCAAGCATGATGAAGCCGGTGAGAAACCAACCGGCGAAGTTTTGAAGCGGGATTCCGAAATATAATCCGGGTCGATGCCATACCCATACGCCACGGGCGACTTCCACCGGATCGACGGCCAGGTCGAGGGCGGTGAGTATCAGGGCACCCGCGGCGGCGGCCGCAAGGCGGCGACGCCAACTGCGCCGGCCGGCGAGCCCGGCCACCAGCCATGCCCATGTATAAGCGCTGTAGAGACCAAACCGCCAGTATGCGATGGTGGGCAGCGGCACTCCGCCCGGCAGTTGTGGCTGCACCTTGT
>JAFGDC010000436.1 GCA_016932295.1 candidate division CSSED10-310 bacterium | reverse complement strand
CCGGGTGCGGCTCAGTCATCGCATCGGCGCCGGTGAACTGCTGGTGGAGACCGTGACGATGACGGTTCCGGCCGACGAGGAAGCGGCTGCAAAGGTGCTGTGCGAAGCCCTCTCGGAACGCGGTTTTCTCCCCCCCGGACTGAAACTGGCAAGAGCCGTCCACCTGCCGGAAGACAGGCTGCTCGCGGACGTTTCCCTGACTCCTGATTTCACCTGTTCCGGCGCTCTCGAGGAAAACCAGGTTATCGCCTGTCTGGCCGCAACGCTCCTCAATAACCTCGATACCATCGAATCGGTGCGGTTTATTGTCGATGGAGTGGAGCGCGAAACCCTGTGCGGTCATCTCGACCTTTTACGAAGCTATTCCTATGAAGAGGTGGTGGAGATGATGGGACCGCTGGGGAGCACTTCATGATGGGATCAGGCAACGGTGATACGGTCGAGTTGATCATTGCAACCCGTAATCCCGGCAAGGTCGAGGAGATCTCCCGCCTCTTCGCGGATCTGTCTGTCCGCATCTCGAGCTTGCTCGAGCATCCGGATATTCCCGACGTGGTGGAGGATGGGAAAACCTTCGAGGAGAACGCTCATAAAAAGGCCGCGGCAATCGCCGGGAGTCTTGGCATGCCAGCGTTGGCCGATGATTCCGGGTTGCTCGTGGATTATCTTGATGGTGCGCCGGGAGTGAGATCATCACGCTATTTCGGACCGGGACTCACCGATCAGGAGAAGGTATCAAAACTACTTGAACTGCTTGCCGGTGTGCCGAGATCCGAACGAACGGCCAGGTTTCATTGCGCCGCGGTTCTGGTTATCCCCGGTGGTGACTGGTGGGTCACCGAAGGGAGCTGCGAGGGGGTCATTGCACTTCAACCCAGCGGTACGAATGGCTTTGGGTACGATCCGGTATTCTTCGTCCCGGCGCTGGGTAAGACCTTCGCGGAGCTCCGGACGGTGGAGAAGGAAACCATCAGCCATCGTGGCCGAGCCATGCGCCTCATGAAAGATATCCTGGCCGGTCTCCTTCCTTGAAGGTATCATGAATCGTCACCGGATTTGGCCGTTCATGCTGCTGGTCCTGGTTCTCCTCCATGGATTAAGCAACTGGCTGTGGGCGACCCGTTACAAGCAATTCGCCCAGCGCAAGGAAATCAAATATCAGAGTTGCGCCTTCGCCTTCGATGAATTCGTCGTGACACCTTCCCTTGCCAGCCTCGATCGGTCCTTGCGCCGCGTTCATCCGGTCTATCCACCCCTGTACTTCCTCCTTGAACGGCTGGGCTTGCAAGTGCTCGGAGATTCCTACCGGAGCTTTTTATTTTTCAATACGCCGGCCATGGCGATTCTCCTGTTTTCCGTCTACTTCATTGGAGGGAGGCTTTTCGATCGGAGAATCGGCTTTACCGCCGCGGTGTTGCTCATGTGCATGCCGGAAATCGCCCTGTATTCACGCATGACCACCCTGATATTCCCGGTCACCGCCATGGTTGCCGCCGTCATCGCCTGTCTCCTCTGGGCCATGCCCTTTACCTCGTGGCGACGGTCTCTCGCGGCGGGGCTCGCGGTAGGCATGGGAATGCTTGTCAAGTCGATTCTCGGCACCTATATCGCCGGAATTTTTCTCGTCGTCGCCGCGTCGACCCTGGCGCCGGTTGTCACGACTACCCGCCGGCCCGCCGGACGCCTGACCACGGGTTTCCGGCTTCTGCTCGCGATGGCGCCGCTCCTGTTCCTGGCTGTCAGGGGCATGCCCTGGGCGGCGACTGCGGATGGCTGGCGGCAGGCGGCTTCCATGCCATCGGTGGCGCTGATTACCGCCGGGCACCTGATCGGCGTGTGGCTGGTGTTGTGGCTCTATGTGAGGATTCTTGCCGGCGCGGTGCTGTCGAACCCGGAGCCGTTCGCATCCATCGCGGTGGTATGGATACAGGTGTTCGTTTTTTTCACGGAACGGGCGCCGTTCCACGTTTTACTGGAACCGTTCTTCGGACTGCAGGGCCCGCTTTCGCAACGTTCCCTGTCAGCCTTTCTGTTCAACTGCTCCGGTTTCCCCGTCGTCGACCTTTCCGTTCTGGCATTCCTCATGCCTGGAGTGGCGACCGCTGGTTGGCTTATTAAGCGTCATGCCGGATGTCCCTTGACGGTCGCCTGGCGGGTGAGGGGCAGGGCGATATCCAGGCGGCTCATCGGATTGACCGTCTGCGTGGGAGTGGCGACAATGCTTTTCGGCGCATGGTACTGGCGCTACCTGGATGATTCATATTTCAGCAGAGTCAACGCCAACCGCACCGGTATCCACTTCGCCTATCAAGTATTCTTTCCGTTTTCCCTGGTGTATTTCGACCTTTCCTTGCTCCTGGCGCCTTTGTTGTTGCTGGTACGGCGGCTGCGCCGGGATTTCGCCGGCCGCTGCCTGGCAGCATGGTACTTCATGCCGGTGGCGATCTACAGTTACGTAGTGCTGCTGGACAGGGAACCGTACCGCCTGCTGCCGGCGCTGCCGGCGGTGGCCCTGGCGGCGGCGGCGGGATTGTGGACGTTGACCAGGCGACAGCGCCGGTTGGCTGTCATTCCGATAGCCATCACAGGACTGTTTTTTCAGCTCTATCCGTTCCTGGGCGGTACCGTTCGGATCTCTCATTACCCCGTGTTGAATGTGCTGTTGGGCGGTCCGGAGTTGTTGTTCGGCAAGTTCATTCTCGCGCCTCCCAACCCTCAGAACTACCTGCCGCCGAAACTGCCAGATTATCTGCAATCCACCGGTGTGGCAGGTCCCGCGCTGGTGCTGGGTGATGACCGTATTCTGGGGGAGCGGTTCCTCAGTGACTGGAACATGGAATATTACCAGTTACAATTGCGCCGGCAAGGCTGGGACCCGCTGTTGGTGTTCGCTCCGGAAGGCGGCGGCGCGTTGCGACGGGCGGCTGACCTGGAACTCTCGGTCGCGGCATCCGAACCCGGCCACGTCTCTCCGGAACCATCACCGTGTCTTGTCACACGGGCCATCCCCACGGCTTGGAATCCTCTCGGTGAACATATACTGATACTGGAGCCGGTGCGTCCGGATGTATCGTCCCGGCCGTTGGATGCGACGGCGGCGATGGTGGATCGGATAATCGCGGCTTATATAGCGGCGCATCCCGAGGCGGAATCGTGCCTCATGTTGGTGGATGGTCCGGTGTCCGATCACCTGCTCCCCGTTTCGACCCTGAACCTTCTGGCGTGCCGACTGAAGGAGCATGCCGGGGCGGTGGATATCATGCTGATTCGTCCGGAACTGCCGGCGTTGCTTTTTACGCGCGCCGACTGCCTGCTTCTTGCCATGGATCCGGCTGTTGACCGGCTGCCGGAACCCTTTCCCCAGTTTTCCCTGGCCGGCTACCATAAGGTGGTCATTCGCTCCGCGATCCCGCCCGTCCAGGCGGCGATATGCCTGCTGATCGCGCCGCCCCACGGACGTTCCGCTCCTGACCGGGTGATCGACCGCCTTCTTGTCGAGGACAATCCCCGTTTCCGGTTCGATTTCGATCCTTATGACATACCTCCACTGACGGTCACCGTATTGGGCCGCGGCATGCATGAGCCGGTACCGTGAAAGACGGGTGATTCCGCCGGAACGGCACAAATGGGAAACGACTGATGGGCATCGGCCTGTGTCGGTGCAGCCCCTGGGTGGCGAGGATACGCTGAAGGGCATGAGCATCAAGTTTGATATGGCGCACGGGAAATAGGTAGTGTAATGTACTTTTTCTTGTAACATTTCAAGGCGGCCTGGCGGAACGGGACCGGTGCATACCATGACGTGCCGCTTGAAATCAATGGCCTGACTTCCCTTCGTCATGTGTCGACGGGGTATCGGGAATTGACTTTGGAGTGAGCAGGCAAGGAGGGTATTGTATGAGGGATTGCCGTTGTTGTGGAGTGCGACTTATGTCGTGGCTGGTGTTGATCTCCTGGGGTTGGGGTGCGGCGGCCGCCGCCACTGGAGCCGGGCTTCCGTCGGGGGAGGCTGCGACGAACAATCAGTTGACGATCGTGGTGACCGCGACACGGGATGCACAACCAGTCGCGGAGGCGCCATGCGCCATCAGTGTGCTTGGTGACAGAATGCTGCGACTCGAGAAATCGGTTCGAACCGTACCCGAGGCACTCAAGAACGAGCCCGGGACGATGGTGCAGAAGACCGGTCACGGCCAGGGTTCGCCATATATCCGGGGATTCACCGGATTCCGCAGCGTGTTTATGATCGACGGTATCCGGCTGAACAATTCAGTATTCCGTGATGGCCCCAACCAGTATTGGAACACCGTTGATCCGTTCAGTCTGCGGCGCATCGAGATGGTCCGCGGGCCGTTTTCCATGCTCTACGGCAGCGATGCCATCGGCGGCGCGGTCAACGCCATCACGCGGGGCGCCAACGACCTCCGCGCCGGCAGTACCTGGGACAGGCGTCTCTACAGCCGCTACGCAAGCGCCGAACGCTCCAATATCACCCGCGCCGAGACCATCGGCAAGCCGCTGGACAGCCTCGTGTTGAGTTGCGGGTATACGTACAAAGTATTCGGGGATCTGGATGGTGGTCGCAAGGTTGGCAGGCAGCCGAAGACGGGTTATGACGAAGGCGCCTGGGACGCGAAGGCGGAACTGGCGATCGGCGGGGGTTCATCCCTGGTGCTCGCCCATCAACAGGTGGCGGTGGATGACGCGTGGCGCACCCACAAGACCATCTACGGCATCGACTGGCGCGGCCTCTCGGTGGGTGACGAACTGCGCCGCTCACTCGATCAGGATCGCGGGTTGACCTACGTGCACTACCACTATCTGGCCAGCGGGAGATTCATACAGGAGATGAATGCGGGCATTTCCCATCATGTCCAGGGCGAGGACCAGGATCGGCTGCGCACCGCTGATCGCCGTGACATCCAGGGCTTCGATGTCACGACCCTCGGCGCGTATGTTTCCCTGCGGTCCCCGTTCTCACTGGGCTCGTTACTATACGGCGCCGAGTATTACCATGACATGGTGGATTCGTATAAGCGGACATTGAATCCTGACGGCTCGGTGAAAAGCAGATCGATCCAGGGACCGGTTGGGGACGACGCGACCTATGACATTGCGGGAGTCTATATTCAGGGCGAAGTAAAACCGACTTCCAGGCTCTCGTGTATCGTCGGCGGCCGGTACGAATACGCCGAAACCGCCGCTGATTCGGTGGAGGATCCGCTCACCGGGGAACGGATTTCCGTGTCGGGTGACTGGGATGCCGTGGTGGGCAGCCTGCGCCTGCACCTGGCGCTGGACGAGTCGGCTTCGTGGAACCTCTTCGCGGGCGTGTCGCAGGGCTTTCGGGCACCGAACCTGTCGGATCTGACGAGGTTTGATACCGCCCGCACCGACGAGATTGAAACCCCTTCACCGGGAGTGACCCCAGAGCACTATGTCTCCTATGAGATGGGAATCAAATCGGGACAGTCGTCATTTTCGGCGCAGTTGGCGTATTTCTATACCACCATCGCCGATATGATAGTGAGAACCCCCACTGGCAGAATGATCGACGGTGACTACGAAGTCACCAAGAAGAACGCCGGTGATGGTTACATTCATGGTGTCGAGTTCGACGGCCGCTGGCGGGTTGGGGGAGGTTTCGAACTGTTCGGCGCGGCATCGTGGATGGATGGCGAGGTGGACGCCTATCCAACCTCGGCTGCGCTGTTGGTGACGGAGTATCCGGATCGACTCATGCCTCCCACCGGACGCCTGGGTGTGAGATGGGAACCGGGGAAGGTGTATTGGCTGGAAGGATCCATGACCGTGGCCGGCAGGGCCGACAGGTTGTCAACGCGGGATGCCGAGGATTCCAGCCGCATTCCTCCGGGAGGAACACCGGGATACGGTGTTTATGATTTTCGTGCCGGCTGGAACTGCCTGGAGACGCTGACGCTGTCGGCCGCCGTCGAGAACATCACCGATGAGGATTACCGGATACACGGTTCCGGAGTGAACGAACCCGGGCGCAACTTTGTAGTCTCGGCGGACTGGGTATTCTGATTTTCCGGGCTCTTCCGCCGAGCGGGGCAGGGCGGTCCATCCGCGTCCGTCCAGGCACCAGGAGATTCATATGGACAGGATATTTACGAAGTTCGAGAGCGTCATCGTGATGGTCCTCCTGTGTTTGATGATGCTGGCAGTGGTTGTCTCGACGATCGAACTGCTGATCATTTTCATCACGCAGCTTCTGACTCCACCAGTGCTCCTGCTGAATATGGCCGAGATGCTGGAAATCTTCGGATTCTTCCTGATGGTGCTTATCGGCCTGGAGCTGCTCGAAACCATCAAGGCATATCTGCATGATGACAGGATCCATGCGGAAGTCGTGTTCCTGGTGGCGTTGGTGGCGGTATCGAGGAAGGTGATCATCATGGACTACTCGGATGTCACACCCGCGATGCTGTACGGCATGTCAAGCCTCATCGTGGCTCTGGGGGTTGGATTCTTCATGGTGAAACGAGCATTGCAATCATCGCCGGCTTCGCGCGGCGAGTCGTGAGGCGACGCGTCCGTCGGTTGTCTCGGGGAATGCCGGGACCTGCCGTTACTGGAATCCGAATTCCGCTGTCACGATGGAACTGACCAGCGCAGAGGCGTTCAGGTAACCGGCGGTGAAACAAGCCGCGTAGAAGAAATATGGTCCTCCCGGGGCAAGCTCCGGCGGCAGGAGGACGGATTCCAGCAGGGGGTACATGCAGGTGCCGCCGGCGGGAATGGATCCCCGCCGGTAATCGGGCAGAGTGCTCCACGCAGGATAGAACCACTGCTGACCGCAGGCATCGAGCACGACATACGTATCCATATAACGCTCCCGACCTGGATTGAAGACCTCCAGGTTCACTTCCATGGTATCGCCGCCCCGGAACGCCGGTTGATTGATCCACAGGGTCAGATCCAGATCCACCGGATCGGAGTAATCCGGCGTGCCTCGATAGAACCGCAGCGTTGTTCCATCTTCCTCCGCCAGGAGCAGACCCAATTGGTGTGTCACGGGATGCAGCGCCAGGGCCAGATCCCGCACAGCCACCGGCGCCGAGACGGGCATGATGATGGCTCTTTCCCACCATGATGCGAAGAACACAAAGGTGATTCCGCGGTCACCCAGGTAGGCAAAATACACATTCTTCGTATAAATACCCTCATGACCGGCGATAGCCATATCCACGCACGAGATCGATCGTTCCTCACTCAGGATCGATTCGGTCCATCCCATTCTCCCGTCATACCAGCAACTCAATCTCTGAGAATCAGGCGCGAGACGCTCCAGAAGACTGATAAAGGCGGTGGAATCCGCCAGCATGTCCAGTTTCAACCATCTGATTTCAACCGGGCGCGGGAAGGAAATGCGATACATATCTCCTGATCCCCAGCGCTTGGCATACCATAGAAGACCTTCCACCGGATCGTGCCAGGCGAAGCACGCCCGGCCGTCGGGATCCATGGCAAGATCGAAAAGGGGAGTGTCGGTATCGAGCCAGGCGATCACCTCGCTGCGCCATTCGAGTCCCTGGTTGAAGGTCAGGATGAGCTGTGAACCTTCCCCCATGGGTTTGCTCCAGAATATGTGTACGACACCGGCGGGGCTCAAGGCCAACCGGCTGTCGATGGCGCCGCCGGTGCCGGTAATCGCGAAGGGTGTCCAGCCGTCCGCTGCGGCGAGTTTCATCTCTTCATTCACCTGGTGGTCGTAGAGTGTCACGGGGAGATCTCCCCACAGCAGCAAGGCCACGTCTCTCTGGTCGGTAAAGGCCGGACCGTCGATCTCTCCACAAACCCAGTTGGCATGCTGCCGGCCGTATACCAGGTGATCGGTGTCCTGATTGAGGTACACTACGTGAAACTCACTCTGGATGCCTGCTTCCAGCGCGAGTGAGCCGGGCTCTGCCGCGGTGCCTGACAATACTTCTTCAGGTGCCGCCCAGTCGATCGGGTAGGCGAGGGTGTGTGACCGGAAACACAATCCGAGCATCGTGCTCAGAACGACAAGTCGAATCGCTGCCGTCTGCGGTTTCATGTCATGACTCCTTGCGCTGCCTCGCCGGAAAGACGCGGTCCCGACTCCTGCCGTCAGTATAGTCCATTCCGATGCCTGAGGGTATCGCTTTACGTCACGGACCCTTGCGCCCTTCCTACCCCGCGGCTCCTTCCTCCCTTTGCCCTGTCACTGGCTCGGCCGGCGCGCGGCGGGATTGTACAACGGCTGGCGCGAGCCATGGATCCAATGCCGGCGGGGTTCGGTGATGGTTGTGGAGGGGTTCGATGCGAGCGAGCCTCACGCGGTTGGTGGGTCGAATCGATCAAAGAGGTGAAAGCGGATGACGGTGAGTGGTTCTTTCTCTATTCGTGCCCCGTAAATCCGGCGGAGTTCAGCCTTCAGCGCCGTTGCGGACGGAAGATTCTCCTCGGCGGCCAGCGGATCATCCAACTCCTCGAGCGACAGGTGGTCCACTCCGGTGATCCTCAACATCCCGCGCGGCAGGTTGTCCGGGCCTGCGAACAGGACTTGTTGTCCGGGCGTGAAGCGCCTTCTGCCGATACGCGTGGTGGCGGTCTTGACGCCGCGCAGTATCAGGTCCACAAGGTGCGCCTCGAATCGGATTGTTCGCACTTCGCCATCAGCCATCGCTCCAGCCGAACTCCCATGAATCCATTTCTCCCCACAGCGCACTGAAATCAGCCGTGGTCATACCCGCATGAAACCACAGGCCGTCGGCTGCTCCCGCCGCCGGCGGCCAAGTGAACGGTTCGATCACCATGAGAGTGGTGGCGCCGGCCGGCAGGACTTGATTCCAGAATTGCAGCTCTGTATTGAATCCCGGTCCGAACAGGTAGGTTCCTTCGATTTCGAGGATGACGAACAGCGGCAGCGATGGCACTGGTGGACCGGGATTGCACATGGTCACCTGCAGGAAACACGGATCGCCGGGTTGATACTGATGGCCCGGCATTGAAATGGTGCAGCCGGGAGCGCCGCAGCCCGGCGTGGAAGTGGGGCGGCTCGTCGCTGTCACGCCCGGAGTGGGTGGGGGCGCGGTGGGCATGGGGGTATGTTCCAGGCGCAGCCGGAAGAGGCGTCCGTTGCCGCCGGCGCAACCGAGATGGATGGTGTCGCCGTGGGACTGGGTCAGATTGACCGCGTAGCTGAAGTCGTAGCCGGGATGCGCAAGCTCTTCCACGGTTCCATCCATGTCGATCATGTAGACGGTGCCGCGCAGTGTATCAGCGGCCCATATCCGGCCGTCCGGTCCGAGCCGGATGCCTTCCGGCTGGCCCAGACCCTCCACCAGGGTACTGACGATACCCTGGGCGGTCTTCAATCGAATCCTGCCCAGGGTGTACTCGGACACGAAGATGGTGCCGGCGGCATCCATGGCAATGCCGAATGGATCGGTGAGGCCGCTCCAGTAGATTTCGCCGCCGCTTTCCGTGATCCGGTGGACCGTGCCGTCATAGCAGGTGACGTACAGGATGCCGGCAGGATCCGTCACCAGGTTCCAGGGATTCGGCGCGTAGAATGTCCTGTCCGGCAGCCAGTCGGCCGAGTATCGTTTTATCACGCCGGCGTTGACGTCACAGACATAACGGCGCTGCTGCCGATCTATCCACAGCCCGGTGGGAGCGGAAAAACCCGTCGCCACTGCCACCCTGGCGCCGTCCAGGATGGCGTACACCGTATCCGAACCGGCGTACGAATCGCTGATGAACAGGGTACCCGTCCAGGCGGCGGCCAGCCCGTGGGAGCCGGTGAGCAGCGGGGTGTAAAGAATTTCCGTGATCGCCACTCCGGCCATCGCGGGCATACCCCACACGACGAGGGTGACCAAAGTGAAAACTGTGGTAACCGCCGTTCTAGCCGTCGTCATGCTCCTCCCAATCCGATGTCGTCCAGCGCTCTATCCAGGTATTCGGTGCCTTTGATCAATTTGAAATCAATGGAGAGGTAGTACAGGGGCGGCGCGGCCGGCACGTTCGGGATTTTCACCGCATCCTTCTCGGTGGTCACCACCAGCTCCGCCCCTTCCCGGCTGGCGCGTGCGCAGATGTGTGAGAGTTCTTGCGGCCGATAATGGTGATGGTCGCGGAAGGATTCCAAGCGGGTGACCCGAGCGCCGAGCGCTACCAGCGTGCGGCGGAAGGCATCGGGCCGGGCTATCCCGCAGAACGCCGCGATGGAGCGCCCCTTCAGGGTGGCTGCGGGGATCGTCGCGCCCCCGGCGACCGCCACCAGCACGTCCGGTTCATGATGGCCGGCGGCGATGGCGAGGTGGGGGGCGACACGCGCCACCGTGATTGCCATCGGATCGATATCGTGCTCTGTGGCATGGCTGATGATCACCAGTTGCGCCCGCAGCAGGGAAGACAGCGGTTCCCGCAACGGGCCGGCGGGCAGGAGCCGCGCCTTGTCCAGCGGGATCCCGCCATCCAGCAGGACGATGTCCAGGTCGCGGGCCACTGCGCGATGCTGAAAACCATCGTCCAGAATCATACAGCCGGGATCGAATCGTTCCATCGCAATCCAGCCGGTGAGTCGCCGCCGCGGGCCGACCACCACCGGCACGCCGGGCAACCGCCGTGCCATCATGTACGGCTCGTCTCCCGCCTCGGCGGGGGAAAGGAGCACCTGGCTGCGATTGGAGACGAATGCGATCGGCGCCCTTCCGGTCCTGTTGTAGCCGCGACTGAGGATAACGGGTCGATGGCCGCCGGCCAAAAGGCGGCGCGCCAGGCTGATGGTGAACGGTGTCTTGCCTGTGCCGCCGGTGGTGAGGTTGCCAACGGAGATCACCGGTACCGGCAGGTGAGTGGAGAACATGCCGGTATCATAAGCGGCGAGCCGCAGTCTTGTCGCACCTTCATAGATTCGGGCGAGCAGTTGGAGTGGATCCATGGTCACTCCAGAAAACGGAATTCCTCCAGCAGATCACACGTCTTGCTGGTGGCTCCGGTGGCGTTGCGAACAGCCGCTGCCGCCCTTTCACCCATACGGGTGGCGTGGATGGGGTCATCGAGAAGCGAGCGGAGTGCCGGGAGCAGTGCTTTTTCGTTGTCGATCTGGATGGCGGCATCCGCCTGGAGCAGCAGGGCGACGCTATCCCGGAAATTATGCATATGCGGTCCGAAGATTACCGGTTTGCCCAACGCGGCCGGCTCGAGGATGTTCTGACCGCCGTGCGGCACCAGGCTGCCTCCCACGAAGGCCAGATCGCTCAATTGATAGATTGCCGCCAGCTCTCCGAAGGTGTCGAGCAGCACCACATCGTACGGAAAATCCATCACGGGGCCATGGTCCAGTTGAGTGCGGCGTATGACGCGGAGCCCGGCGGCGGCCAGCATGGGTTCCACCCGGTCGAGCAACTCCAGTCGTCGCGGCGCAAGGAACAGCAGCAGGTTGGGGTGTTCAGCGCGGAGCGAT
>JAFGDC010000435.1 GCA_016932295.1 candidate division CSSED10-310 bacterium | reverse complement strand
GGTCGAGGTCCTCCAGTTTGATGGGGAGGTATCGACCGTCCGCCAGCATACATTTCACCAGCTTACCTTCGGTAACGTTGGCGTACTCCTGTGCAGAATTTTTTATCAGCATTTCCATTTTACCCATACACACCCCCTGTTTTTGTGTCATAGACTGCTGAGTCGACCGTCCTGACGGATATATACAACATAGCGCTACATGACAACGGATGCAACCTTGTAACTTTCTCTCAATTCATGCGTCGCATGTAGTTCCTTGAATATTTCAATACTGCTTTGAATCGCCCGTTCGGCTCCGTCGGTATCGTGCAAACCGCTGTGAGCTTTCGCCGCCAGTCGAAAGGCGATACCAAGCACTTCGGGAATCTGTAGTTCACGTGCCGACATCATGGTTTGCTGTATGGTGGCGAGCGCCTTGTTGTAATCGCGATGATGGATGTCAAGGTCAGCGCGTCTCAGGTTGAGTATTACCCGTACTTCACGGTTGGATTGTCGGGCATCCCTGGCATCGGCGAGTGCAACGGCTCGTTCCGCATCCTCGATCCTGTTCGAACGGAGATATATGTCCGCCAGGTAGCACAGCGTCTGCGCGCAACCGGCAGCATCGCGCAACTGCTCCTTTTTCGCCAGGCTGGCGTTCAGATCCCGTTCAGCCTGATCGTATTCCCCGCTGTGCATCCGAGTTATGGCGAGATTATCCAGGATGCATGCCATGAGGAGCTTAACATCAAGCTTGTCGGCCAGTCCCAGGGCGGTTTCGAATCTATCGCGAGCGGTCGACAGCTCCCCCCGGTTCAGATGGATCAAGCCCAGCTCATTCGTGCATTTGGCGATCTGGTAATTATCCTCGAACCGCCTGGCCAGCTCCAGGCATTCCTCCAGTTGAACCTTTGCCGTGTCATATCGGGCGCGTTTGATGTGCATGGTGGCGAGATTGGCGAGATTTTGCCTGATTCCGTCCGTGAAGTGCACGCGCCGCGACAGATTCAGCAGTTTTTCGGCGTTCACAATCGCCTTGTCGTAATCGTTCTTGTGCCAATGGAGCGCGGTCAGACCAGAGAGCAGTTGAATGCGCAGCGCCAGGTAACGGGCTGGTCTTGTGTGACTCACCGCCTTGGAAAGCAAGATCTCGGCCGTGTCAAAATCGCCTGTCTGCATGAGTGCGAAGGCCTGGACAGATTCAAGACAGATTCGTTCCCGGCGACAGCGCGAGTCCGCCAGGACCGACAGTGCGCGGGCGCACACCACACCAGCGGTCTCCGGATCACCCTTGCGCCGGAGGCATTCCGCGGAGCGCCACGCGAGTGCCGCCCGTTGTTTGACAGCCGAGCGCTTCCCCAGAGCCGCCCGGGCGGCGCGATACTGCTCCAGCGCCTTATCCCATTCGCCCCGACGTTGGCGACAGGAACCAAGATTCGTGTAGACCCTGGCTTTCAGAGTCGCACTCCTGGTATGAGCAAGCAGTTCCTTCCCCATCTGCTCGACACCCTCGCTGTCACCGGTGTACATGAGGGCTCTCATGAGCAGCATGAGAACCTGTTCCTTCGCTCTCTTTTCCGGTCCGGAATCGATCATGGCCAACAATGTTTCGCACTCACCAGCGGCGCGCTCATATCGCCTGTTCGCGAGCGCTCGCCGGATTGACTGTAGTCCGTACTGCACGGCATACTTTTTGTTCGACGATTTCAGATAATGGTCGGCCAGATACTCCACGCCGATCTCACCGCCCGTTTCCCGGTACCGCCGCAGGGCATGGCCGATTTCCTCATGCAGGACGATCCTCCGGGTCGGCTCGATACATCCGTACAAGACTTCCCGGAACAGGTCATTCTGAAATGAAATCCACAACACATCGCCACGGGGTTCCTCGCTGAAAATCTGGCGTTTCAACAGGAGGTCGACCTGGCCGAGAGCAGTCAGTTCACCGCAGCGCAGCGTGGCCAGCAGGTGCTCAAAGGGAAAGGCGACGCCGAGACACGCAGCCGCCTCCACTGTTTTCCGCAGATCGTCAGGCAGGCCTTTGAAGCGCGCCATGACCACATCGCGGACCGCGCGTGGTATGGGCAGATGCAACTCGGGGACGACCCGCCGCCCCTGTCTCACCATTTCCGTCGTGCGCAACTGCCAGGAATCCTCGTTTCGATGGAGGTAACCCGACTCGACCAGCTCGCGCACCAATTCTTCAAGGAAATATGGGTTCCCCCTGGTCTTGTCATACAATCGCTTGGCAATGGTATGAGGCGGCGCCCAGGCACCCAACATCGACTGGATCATCATCGCCGAGTCAGCCAGGGAGAGAGCGCTGATCCGCAACCGCTCGCAGGTGCCTTTCTCCTCACACTGGCGGAGTATGGATGAAAAAGCCCGGTCCGCCCCCTCCAACTCGGTTCCGCGATACGCCATCACCAGCATGACAGCGGTACCTTCTCCTCCACTGGCCAATCGGGACAACTCACGAATCATGTACGCGAGCAGTCGGCAAACGGGCGGATCGGCGTGGTGGGCATCATCCAACTGGATCACGATGGGCTTCTCCCTGCCGATCTGGGCGATGAGACGGCAGACTATGTCACAAAACCGATTGTCAGCCAGTTCCGACAACAGTGTATCCTCGGGACTGATGGGCACGCCCCGATCGGCCATGTCCATGTCCACGGAGGCGCAATATGGCGCGATCCACCGCCATTGCTCCCGTTCGAACCTGGCCCATTCGCCACCGAATGATCGCTGCGCAAGTCGTTTCAATTCCAACAGGATCGATTCGAACCCGGAGAAGGCGGCGTGAACGTTCCCTTCACAACGACCGGTGAGAAACTGCACGCCGCCGAGAGAAGACCGAATTCTGAACTCCCTCAGCAGGCGTGACTTGCCGATCCCGGCCTCACCCTCCACCAGCAGGATGCTTGGCCGCATTTTTTCGGACACTTCCTCGAGCGTTCTGAGCAAGTGCTGAATCTCCCGTTCGCGAGCCACGGTCTTGGGGACGAACACGTGGGGAGTGCCGCCGTCCTGGTCGGTATATTTGAGATACCCCTGCTCACCCGGCACCGGCAACAGCCTTGCCAACTCCCCCATGACTTCGTCAGCGCTCTGATAGCGGTGATCCGGGTCCTTGTGCAACAAGCGCAGGCAGACGGTATCGAACCGGGTGCCCAGGTGGGGCATCAGAACGGAAGGCGGCAGGGGCGGCTCCTCCAACTGTCGTTTGATCAAACCCCAGATGGTCGGCGCATCGAATGGTCGTGAACCGGTCAATGCCTCATACAGAATAATTCCAAACGAGTACAGATCGGATCGATGATCAACGCGGCTGTTCACCACCTGTTCGGGAGACATGTATGCAGGCGTTCCGACGAAATCACTGGACTGAGTTGTGGTCAGGAATGACATTTCCAGGGGCCGCACCAATCCGAAATCCAACAGTTTGACCGTGCCGTCATGGAGGATGAACACATTCTCGGGTTTAAGATCACGATGCACGATCTGGTTAAAATGTATATACGAAAGAGCGCTCAGGGTATGCAGCAAGACGCCGCCCAGGTGCGAGGCGCGCACATCACCGCCGGGAGCATCCACAGCCGCCGGCTGGAAGAAAGGCGCATCACGCAACGTGCCCCCTTCCAGGTACTCCATGCTGAAGTAGTAGCAACCGAACGACTTGCCGAATTCCATGACCTTGATGATATTGGGATGATCCAGTCTCGATATGGCCAGAAACTCCCGCTTGAATTTGCGTATCGAGCTCTCACTCAAGCCTTGGGGTCGATTGAGAAATTTGATGGCCACCCATTCCTGGCGATGCTGATCGAAGGCACGGTAGACCACGCCCATGCCGCCCTGAGCCAGTTTCTTCCATCGTGAATATCTCTGCCCCAATTCCTGGACCATCACCGGGATCGAATCAGTGGACAGAATCAGGTCATCTTCCGATGTCGGGTAATTCACAACAACTCCCGAGAGAAAGGCGTTTCCTGGATTCGGCCGAGTTTTCACCGTTCTGAACCAGACCGACGCCACCCACGCCGCGCCCACATGTCTGACTTTTCATCAACCATCATTCACTATAGAGCGCTACCCAGGCTACGACAAGTTCGACCGGACAAGCCCAAATCCATCGCCTGGATGGAGTGGGTCACGCAGAAGACCGAGGCTGGTTTTTGTATGGGCACGGCGAGTATTCTCCTCCTGTTTCTTCACCGGGATGGCGACTGAAATCACCCGCGCTCCCTTATCGCCCATCACCTACGGAATTCCTTGGGGGAATTGGTACCGGTTTCCCGTCTCTCCTGCTCGTGGAAAGGCCACGAATCGCCATTGTCACCGTCCTCGCGACGATGACCCTTGCCAGAAACGCGCAGGTTGTCTAGCATGCAGGCTCGGGCATGCCGCATGCAACACCGGCAGGGGGGAATCCATGCAGCGCCAAGCCGTTTATACACTATTGCTGGTCGGCATACTGACGGCCTGCGACTCGGACAATCCGCGACGCCGGCCCGAGGATACCGTGAAGGTCTTTCAGGAAGCGCTTGTAAACTGTAACTTCGAGCTGGGATGGGAAATGATGACCCCGGAGCTGCGCTTCGACGAATTTGACAGCAGCCAACGATTCCAGCTCTGGTGCATGAATCAACGGGAAGCGGTGAAGGCGGTGGGACGAGCCGTGCTGAAGGAGATGCGCCAGGTGGATGCGCTCGAATATCGAGCCATTCTGTATTATGCGCCGTCTCATGACTACACGGTCATCGTGGTGGTCAAGAATCCAGAGACCAAACTCTGGAGTGTGAAGGATTTCAGATCCAACCTGCCAAGACACATGGCTTTTTGACATGGCTTGCTGCTGCCGTCACGGGCCCTTCAACCGCAGTTGGTGATCATACTGCACTCCAGTGGACGGAACGGTTCACGCCGGATACTGAATCCAGGCGAACCATCCGCGGCATCGACCGCATGACATGCTCCCCGGCCTGGTCCATTCACCAGTCCCCTGGTGTCTGCCCCGGCACGCTTACCGTTCGACGGATCATGAATCTGAACGGGCGTAGCCCCCTCCGTTTTCGGACTGTCCGGCAGGTCGGGCGCAATGATGATAGGCTTTTATGCCGTTTTTCGAGCCGGCGAGGCACTTTTGTTTCGATATAAGCTGAGGTGAATCAATAGTGAGGAGAGGTTGCCCGACGAAAAGCACCTTCGTGTGCCTTCAGTGGTGTCTTTATCAACGCCACTGGTATGGCGGGGGCGGAGAGAAGGACCAATCAGGCCATGCACGTGGCTCGTTTGGTCAGTCCAGTGGGTTGCCCCGGCACACCAAGGCCGTCGGTTCACTCCCTCATGAGGACACCACCTCCTGTCTGCTCACCGCGTCTTGTCATGTTCGAGTAACGTCAGCAGTGCATCCTTTGTGCTGTGGAAGACTGAACGCCAACGCACCACGACGATCATTACAAGATTCCGGGTACGACCCCGGAGGAGGTACGACCCAGCGCAGCGCCAGCGAAGGGAGCGCGTGGCGCCAGCCG
>JAFGDC010000434.1 GCA_016932295.1 candidate division CSSED10-310 bacterium | reverse complement strand
GGATGCCAACCGCAGCTACGGCGGCGCGGCGTTCATCACGGTGTATTACGACGGCTGCGCGGCGGCTGCATCATTCTCCGGCAACACCATCATCAACGGCGGCTACGGCCTGTATTACAACGAGCAGAGCAGCCTCTTCCCGGCCCCCGAGATGTATATCGATGCAAACTATTTTGAGGGTTGCACCAACCATGCAGTCTACTGTCCGACCATCTCCCATCCCGGCGAGGTGAACTTCAACCTCATCGTGGAGTGCGGCGGCGGCATCCTGGTGAACGGCAACGTCAATCTTCCCGGTCACGGCGCGCCGGCGGTGCAGGGCAACGTGGTGCTGGACACCGGATCGGGCATCGAAGTGGCCGAGGGCTACGACAACCTGGTGACCGACAACTGGATCGAGGGGTGCGCCACGGGATTGTACATGGATGACAGTTCCGCCATCGTGCTGGACAATGTCATCATCAACAACGCCGCGTATCCGTTCAGCCAGTTCGGCAGTTCAAACGCCTTCTACGACGACAATATCGTTTACGGCAACGCCATTCGGGCCATCGCCACCGGCCGCACCATGGAGTACGACGTGGTGTGGTCCAACGTGCAGGATCTTGGTTTGCCGTACGTGGTGGTCGAGGATGTCACGGTGCAATCCGGCGTCATCCTCACCGTTCTGCCGGATACGGTCATCAAGTTCGAGTATGATCACTCCAGTTATTCCGGTGGGTACCAGTACACCAAGCGCATGCTCGTCTACGGTGTGCTCGATGCGCGCGGCGGTCCCGATCATCCCATCTACTTCACCTCGATTCGCGACGACTCGATCGGCGGCGACACCAACAACGACGGCCCGGTGACACAGCCGTACAACGGTGACTGGGGTTACATCCGTCTGGACAATTCCGCCAGCCGGCTCCACAACTGCCGTATCAGCTATGGCGGTCTGCGCGACGACGACAGCGGCGACGGTGAGGCGTGGCGCGACTATACCATCTGGTGTTACCTGAGTTCGCCGAGCATAACAGAATGTGTCATCCGCGAGTCGAACCGGACCTGGGGCAGCGGCCGCTACGCGGTGTATTTTCAAGATGTGACACAGCCGGTCGATTTCCTGGACAATGCGTTGATCAACAACGATACCGCGGTACTGTACGACGAGGGCTCCAACCTGTGGCCGCCGCTGGACAGTTACATCGGAGGCAACCACTTCGATGGCAACGGTATTGCCCTGTACCTGCAACCCTGGACCTACAACGCCATGTTCATCGAGAACAACCATTTCGAAAACAACAGTTCGTGGGCGGTGTACAACAACAGTACGGTGTGCGTGAATGCGGAGCACAACTGGTGGGGCGACGTGAACGGTCCGGACGACGATTCGGATGCCGGTGAGGCCGCGCCCTGTGGGCTGGTGAACGATAATGATGCCGGTCATGACGTGAGCAATTACGTGGATTACGATCCATGGATCGGCACGCCGCCGCCGACGGCCACCGAGACCGCCATTCCCGTCGCCACCGATACGCCGCTTCCCGGTGACACCAGGACGCCGACCACGACTCCGACGCCTTCCGTGACACCCACGCGGACCTTCACTCCCGGGCCCGCCACCGAAGCGCCCACAGTGCTGCCATCGGTCACCCCGCTGCGCACGCCAGTACCCGGTACGCATTTGTCGGGCACCATCTGCGAGGATGTCACCTGGACGGCTGCGGGCAGTCCCTACATCATCGACAGCGATCTGACCATTTGTTCCACCGCCACCCTGACTATGGAACCGGGTGTCATCGTCAAGTTTGCCTACAATCACGGCAACTACTCGGGCGGTTACCAGTACACCACGCGCCTGTTAATCGACGGCATCCTTCTCGCCCATGGCACCCTGCAGCAACCCATCATCTTCACGTCCATCCGTGACGATTCCGCCGGCGGCGACACCAACGACGACGGGCCGTTCACGCAGCCGGACGACGGCGACTACGCCTACATCCGGTTGACCAACTCGACCAGTGTTCTCGATTTCTGTGAATTCCGCTACGGTGGTTTGCGCGACGACGACTCCGGCACCAACGAGTACTGGCGCAACTGGTCGGTGTGGTGCTACGGCAGCACTCCCACCTTCACCAACTGCACGTTCTTCGAATCCAACAACTCGTGGGGTGGCAGCATCCGTGCGGCGGTCTTCTTCGAGAACGCCGGCACCGATCTGAGCTTCTCCGGCAACACCTTCGAGAACTGCGGAAGGGGTGTGTACTACAGTGAAGCCACCGGGCTGCCTCTGCCGCTGAACCCGGTCATCTCCGATACCACCATGTCCGGTGGGAACGACTGGGGCATTTATTGCGCCGCCATCTCGCACATGGGCGAGATTTACGATAACACGATCACCGGCTGCGGCAACGGCATCTATGTAAATGGTTCGGATGGCTCCAGCGGTTTCGGTACACCTCCCATCCATCACAACGTGATGAGCGGCTGTGGCGGCACCGGTCTATGGGTGGTGGACGGTGACACCGGGGAGGTCTACAACAACGAGATCACCGGAAGCACCGACGGCCTGTACGTGACGGACGGCCGCAACGAGGTGACCGGCAACATCATTAGCGGTAACGCGGGATATCCTCTCGGTCGCTTCGGCACAGCGTTCCCGGCCTACTCGGACAACACCATCAGTGACAACGATCTGCCTGGCATCGCCTGTGGCGGCGTCATCAGCGGCGACGGCGCTTGGGACAATGTGCAGTCGCTGGATTTGCCATATGTGGTGATCCAGGAGATCACGGTGAGCGCCGGTTATACGCTGACCATCGATCCAGGCACCATCATCAAGATGCAGTATGATCACACCAACTACTCCGGCGGATATCAGTACACCTATCGTTTCTTGGGGAATGGAATCATCGATGCCAATGGCACGGAAGCGCAGCCGGTGATTTTTACATCGATTCGAGACGACTCGGCCGGCGGCGACACCAACAACGACCACTTCCTGACCATGCCCGACGACGGCGACTGGGGGTACCTCCGCCTGGATGATTCCGACTCCAGCTTCACTTACACGGAATTCAGATACGGCGGTCTGCGTGACGATGACAGCGGCACCAACGAATACTGGCGCAACTACATGGTCTGGTGCTATCAGTCGTCTCCCACCTTCGATCACTGCACCTTCGCCTATTCGAACAGCAGTTACGGCGGCGGCTCTTTCTTCGCGGTGTATTTCGAAAACACCTCCGCGCCGCTGACCTTTACCCACAACCTGTTCATCGAAGGCGCTGTCGGCATGCGGTACGCCGAGGCGGCACCGGTGAGTTCAACGATCTACGACAACCTGGCCATGAACTGCAGCGCGTATGGGTTCTACCTGGATCCCATCTCGACCACTTCGGTGGTGGACCACACCCAGGTCATCGACTGCGGTCAGGGTGTGCGGATCAACGGCGGTCCGCAGATCACCAACAACACCATCGAACGCTGCGGCACCGGCATGGACGTCCTGAACGGCGATACCGCGACCCTGAGCGACAACGTAATCAATGAGAGCGGCTACGGGTTGTACCTGACTGACACGAGCTGTGCGGTGACGGGCAACCACATCACGAACACCATCACCTATCCGCTTGGCCGCTTCGGTGATTCTCAACCCACATACTCCGGCCTGATCGTAAGCGGCAGCGGCCAGCCTGGCGTGGCCGCCGGTGGCACCATCACCACCGGCATTACCTGGGAGGATACTTCGGGTCTGGGATTCCCTTATGTGATGGTCTCCGACCTGACGGTTGCCACCGGTGCGTCGCTCACCATCGATCCTGGCATCGTGGTGAAGTTCCAGGTGGACCGCAGCGCATATTCTGGCGGTTACCAATACACCCGGCGCATGATCTGCAACGGTGACCTGATCGCCGACGGCACTGCATCCCAGCCCATCATCTTCACCTCCGAACGTGATGACAGCGTCAAGGGTGACACCAACAACGACGGCCTGTTGACCTCACCGGAAGGTGGTGACTGGGGCTATGTCCGGCTGGATACTTCCACGAGCATAGTGGAGTTTTGCATCTTCGCTTACGGCGGCTTGCGTGATGATGACAGCGGCACCAACGAATCCTGGCGCAACTACATGATGTGGTGCTATCATTCGTCGCCTTCCGTAACCGACTGCGTGTTCTCCTACGGCAATGTCGCTTACGGGGGCGGCGCGCGCTACGCCCTGTACTACGATGCGGTGATTGAATCACCGACCGTCATGAACACCTCTTTCTTTAACAATTACTACGGTCTGGTATACGCGGAGAACAGCACCGCCACCCTGGCCACGGTCATCACCAACAACATGTTCGCCGAGAACACCGTGGGATTGTACGTGTCGCCGTCCAGCACCAGCACCCTGAGCGCCGACGAGAACCGCTTCGCGGGCAACACCACCTGGGGCATGCAGAATGCCACCAGTTATTGTGTTTCGGCATACGACTGCTGGTGGAACGATGCCGCGGGTCCAAACGACACCTCCACCGGCGGCAATCCGGCCTGCACCTGGGTCAATGACAATCCCGCCGGCGACAAGGTTTCCGATAGTATCGATTACAGTCCATGGGGCATTGTCCCGCCGCCGACCAACACTCCCACCATCACGCCCACCAGCACTCCCACGCGCACCCCGTCCCCGATCCCTTCTCCCAGTCCCACTCCCACCGCCACCAGCACCAGGACACCGACCCTGACGCCCACCGTGGCGCCTACATTCACACCCACCGCGACGCCGACGTTGACTCCCACCCTGAGTCCGACTCAAACCCCGACGGTGACCCTGACGCCGACCACGCCGCCCACCAGGACCCCGACATTGACCCCGACGGCAACCTTCACGCCCACCGGCACGCCGACCCGTACCCCCACCACTACCCCGACGCTGACGCCGACCCTGTCTCCGACCACCACCGCCTCGCCGTCTCCGACGCTGACACCGACCTTGTCACCAACCGCCACCGACACACCATTGGCCACGGCCACACCCACCGCCACATCGACCCCGCAGTTCACCAGCACGCCCACTATCTCACCCACTCCAGCTCCCATTCCCAGCGCGTCAACCAGCGGTCTGCTCATCCTTGTCATGCTCTTCTCGCTGGGAATGATTCGGCGCTTGCGCCCGCGACCATAACCGCCTGACGGACTGACTGGCACGCGCCCCCTCCCCGGAGGGGGCGCTTTCTTTGCGGAAGCGGGGTGCGCCGGCTTGCATTCCGGACTGCTGCGCTGCTGGTTTCGAAAAGAAATCGGCGGGTATGAGGGGATGAAATTATCGACAGCTTTCTTGATTATTGTTGGCATGGAGGATAGACTCACCCTTGTCTTCAGGGAATTCGGCGGATTCGATCGCTGATTTTTCTTGATTGTCCTGGAGATGGTCAGTTATAGTGTTTTATATTACTGGCTCAAGCAACATCAGGAGGAGTGGGATGACATGTTCAACAGGCAACCTCGATTCTTCATCGCAGGGATTACCTGATCAGCACGTTGCCTTGTTGGAAAAGAGGATCGCGGAGTTGGAGGCGCAGAACAAGCGTTTATTACGCCGCCTGGCCTCGTATGCCGAAGAAGTGGCGCAGTTGCATGAAGTCTGTTCACGTCAGCAGAAGCTTCAAGTACGGGCTGCTGCCGAGATTGATGATGAGTCCATCGATGAGGACAAGTGGGAAGAGCTTAGAATCGCCCGATTATGGGAAGACGAATCACAATTCATTCACGGAGTTTTTGAGACCGAGTCGGATCTGGTTGACTGCTGACGTCTGCGTTCCCTTCATGTAAGACACTTGTTTTGTGCATGTTCAGGAAAGTTACTGGTCTCTATGATGTGTCGGAACTTCAGAAATGAGGTGATATGTGCCTGGGCATGGGTTAACCGGAGACCAAGACGGAATAATTCGTTCCAGCGGTTCTGTCTATGAGCTGCTGCTGATTTCTTTGGAGCATCACGATAATGATACAAATGAATCAGCGAAGCTCAAATATGTCCTTTCAAAAATAGAAAATATCCCCAAATTGGTTACTGACGACATGGCAATGCGATGCCCACGGGTGGCGACTTATTACGGTCTTGTTGATGAAGGAGCATCTCCACGGTGTATGCTTGAGACAGTACCGGCAGATTCTTTTTTCAATTCACCGAGAATCGATTTGAGTAAGGATTGTCCTGATTCCGTGGAGGCTTTCCGCGGGATTCTTCTCGGCAAGGGAGACATCTGTGTTTTGACCAGGACGCCACATCCATTTCATAGTCTGCGCATGCGTAGCATGATCCATCAATGCAGAGGTGTTAAGGAAATTCTCCCCATCCCCTGTCACCGGATAAAATGGCCTGATGAGCGCATTTTCCTGGAGCACGATGCAAAGGAGTGGGTGACCATCGACGAAACCGAACCATTTCAAAAGCCACTCATTTTCTTCACTTTTCTAAAATTGACATCAGACACTTCATCTGACTTGAAAGATGTGTTGAAAAGAACTATCGCTGCGATTGACGTGAACATCAGAAAAAAGATGCCCGGGACATACACGGAGATATATCTGACTTTTCTTGATAATCAATTGCTTGTGAAGGGGGAGTTCAGTACTTTTACCGAAGGAGCCACCTGGTCGGATAGATTGCGTGACTGTCCTGGCATTATCGAAGTGGCATCGCAGGTGTGTTATTCCGCACAAGACGTTACCTGGGATGTGGAGAGTGGAAGATGGTGGTTTTCATATCCGGTTCTGGATGGTCACTGGCATCATGAACCTGATGACCACAGGATGCTCTGTGGATTGCTACTGAAGGTGCGCGCAGGAGAAGCCGGTTTGGTTGGCGGTCAGTTGAAGGAGTTTTTTAAATTCGAGTCGACAGACAGTAAGATTTCCGTGAAGTATACGGGGAGGAGCAAGGGTTATTGGGATTTGTTTTGTTATCTTGAGACGATATCAGTTTTTGATGTGCTTCGCATCGTGGTTACCAAGCTGCTCAACTCACCATCTATCATTGAAACAAGGATTCTCCCCAACTTGCAGATCCCCCACGCTACCGACCCATCCTTGTCTGTCTTCGCCACCGACAAGCAGGAGGAATACCCCATACAACCTCGATTCATGCCTGAGGTGACCAATAAAATAAATCTTAAATTCGATGAATGTACCCTGCCATTAAATGGTCACATTGATCCCCTTGTCGCCCGTTCATATAATCTGAGATTCGATCTCCAGTTATTGCTCAGCAAGGTGCGTCAGCTTTACGCCGCATGGTCGGGGCGAGTCAGATTCTCAACGACACCGATAACCTTCGATTCGTTAATTGAGGAATTGACCGAGCTGATTAATCAATTATGTAAACAGATATCCCGAAATGAGTTAACGGCTGATGCAATTCATCTGCTGGATATTTCTTCCAAGCGTGCTGAAGTCTGCAATCAAATCTACATGACCATGGTTGAAGTTTATCACGAATTGAGCGAGGGCACGCAAGTGACCAGCATCAACGATCCCATGATGAATTACGGCGAGCGCTCCGGGATACTTCAGCTCGTACACCAGACCGCAGGGCGCTTGATGGCTGAATACTGCGGTAAATTTCAGTATTCCAGCCAACTGGAAAAATACAAAGATTCCATTCGAATGAGGAATCACCTGCCCAGTTCTTTCTGGAAAGGGGTGGTCGCTTCGACTACCGGGCATGATTTTAAGGTGCACACCAAGTGGCAACTGCTCTATGTCCCCTCTGGTATAAAAATCAGTGTTCATGACCTGCTTTTCTTCGTTGGACACGAAGCCGCGCATTTTATCCTTGCCAATGCACGTGAATACTCACGATTCTTTGATTTTCTATTCAGAATTTCTCAAAATGAGGAGCATAGAAACCACAAAAAACATGATCCGCGATTACTTGACAGGCTAATCAATAGTTGCATTACGCAGTTGAAAAAGTGGATACTATTGAGCCATTGCAAGGATCTTTCAAGTGCTTCCGGCGATTTTTCTAATTCCTCCATGCATGATAATCTCGATGAAATTTATGAATATGTGCTTGAGAAGAAAGGAATCTACAGGAAATATAGGCAACAGTGGGAGATGAGATTGAATCGGATGTGCGAGGAATTCCTCATCGATCTGATGAGCAATCTCATCTGCAGCCCATTCTTCTCGTTGGCGATCGCCCGTAATTACTACAGTCCGCTCCATTATCCTCCCGTGAACAGCGGTTCGACGCGAACGGCCTCCGGAGCCACGGAGCAGTATAAGCCATCGTCGCATCGATTGCCGGTGGCAATCAGGATAAAGCTGGGACTTCATGTCTGCAGCTCATTGAAACTCGACCAGGCCTGGAAGAATCCCCTGCTCCGACAGTATGAACTGATAGAAGCCATCGAAACGAAGTTGGCCAACAGATTTAACCCCGAATATCCAGGTACCAGGTGTCAGGAATTGCATTACATGGACCGTGTGTATCTTACTACGGTAATGGCGCGGTGTTTCACGGAATCAAAGGATTTCGCTCTGGAAATGGAGAAAACAATGCAGCTTTTGTTGCGACCATGCCCGCTTTTTTTCCCCGCACCAGATAACGAAAAAGATGATGATCCGCGTTCTTCCCGTGCTATTCATGATCAGTGTCGAAGGATTGCCGAGAGAATTTCTTATGACTGCGAAGTAGTCACGGATGCCCAGGCAAAATTTATCACCGCCGCATCTCTTGTTGAAGACGACAATGGGAAGAGGATCCTTGCCAGACCATTCTTCCCCGCGGGCCGTGTCTGCCATTCGGTTATATACTCGAAACAACAGGGGGGGCGACGGAACATCTCACAGACTCATTAATCTTGAATCTCGTTTCTGGAGCCCATGTCTTTTTTTTCGCTTTCGTGTCCTTTCGAGTATGATAACACAAGCCATAAATATCGTTCGACGATGCCATTGTCTGATTGTCAACACTGATATTGCGCCCGGTTGCGGATCACGGTTAAACTGCGATGACGAATTTCCCGTCGCGTATGTGAAGAAGGTGGAGGTGCGTATGGTGAGGACCGGATCGATCATCGCGCTGCTCGTGGGGTTGATGACGCAAGCCGCAACCCAGGCTGGTTGGGCGGTGCTGCGTGAGGTTGATTTCCACGTCGATTTTTATGATGTGTCCTGGTCGCCTGACGGCGCCACGGCGCTGGCCTATGGCTACGACGGCGGCCTCGTGCGCACCACCGACGCCGGTGTGCAATGGCAGCAGATCGATCCCGGCACCGAATATGACTTGAATGGCCTGGCGTGGCAGGACACCAGCAATGTATGGATCTGCGGTAGTGACAGCGTTGGCTGGGGTAGCTCCGGCGTGCTGTTGACCTCGTCCGACGGCGGCGCCACCTGGCGTACGGTCATCAATGATCACCCCACCGTCTTCGACGATGTCTTTTTCCTCGATTATAACAACGGTTGGCTGTCGGCGCCCGGCGCCGAGTTGCTCCGTACGACCGATGGCGGCGGCGTGTGGAATCCCATTCCGCTGGTCGACGTGGAAGTGGGGACCATGGAGTTCGTCGATCCCTCCATTGGGTTCAGCGCCGGCGGTCTGTTCGCCTTCGATCTGAACAAGACTACCGACGGTGGCCTGACATGGACCGAACTTCACACCACCAACGCAAGCATCACCGGCATCGACTTTCCCACCGGCACCACGGGGTACATTTCATGGCTGCAAGGGGTTGACAAGAGCACCGACGGCGGTCTGAGCTGGAGTAACAAGCTGGATGTCCCCATGGAGTTATTGACCAGTATCGATTTTTTGGATGTCGATCATGGATGGGCGGTCGGCAGGTTGGGCGGCGGCGGCGAACAGTCAGCCGTGGTGCGGCGCACGACCGATGCGGGCGCCACCTGGGAACTG
>JAFGDC010000433.1 GCA_016932295.1 candidate division CSSED10-310 bacterium | reverse complement strand
TCGGTGCCGGCGATCTGGATGGCGCCGATGGCGTTCCCGGTCTCCGCCAGAATCAGTGATTCCGCCATGAAATATCCCAGCAGGAGCACCGCGCCGGGCTTGTCCCTGAGCATCATGCCGTCCACTCCGGCGGCGTAACCGAACTGGTCGTACGTGAGATAGCTGACATTATCCGGGTTGAACATCTCCGGCCGGCCGGCCTCGGCATAAGCGGTCTTGACCACCTCCTGGGCGGTCGTCATCACCAGCGGATCAGTGCAGGGCACCACGAACGGCACGTTGTACTCGGCCACCCGCTTCGCCACGCGGCGCATGATGGACAGCGATGCCAACGTCGCCACGTCGCTCACCGAACCGATCCCCGGCACATGGAACACCGGGCGCCCCATCTCCGTCGCCCGGCCAACCGCATCATCAAGTTCATCCAGGCCGGCTATCTTGCGCAGATACAGCGACTCGCCGCGGTTGGCCTTGTGGATGAACAACAGCACACACAGGGTGAACAGAATGACCGACAGCATGATGTTCATTTTAGCACTGTTGAACCATTGCGCCCTGGTCGAAAAAGGTCCTCCGAGCAGCGCCACGGGCTCTCCGGCATCATCCCGGCCCGCCAGGCGGTACTCGAATTCCACGCCGGTTCGGACTCCCTTGTCCACATAGTGGCCGTCACCCACACTCACCGCGCCGACCTCCACCTCCCCGCCCTCCGGAAGTTCCCGGCGATACAGCACGAACACCGTCACCGGGTTCACTCCCTCCGGCACCTCCCAGCTTACCTCCAGACCGCTGCCATCGTCATTGGGGACATCGGTTCCCTGCAACGCGGCCATGGCCGGTGGAACAAGCAGGAGGACCAGCAACGGCATGATCAACAGCAATCGCATAGCAGCCTCCAGTCGGTTGCAGCCGTCCGGTGGACGGCGATCTTGCGGCACTCACACAGGCGTTCTCCGGCTCCACGGGAACAGGCATAGACCACACGGCAGCAAGCATACACCAAAGCATCCACCGTCATGCCCGGCGCGCACCGGTCATCCCGCTCCGACCGTCGGACTCCCCTGCGTCAAAACCGTTCAGCTTAGCTGTAAGCTATTCTGAATGCGACATACTGTCAACGTCAATGTGTCGTCAACAGAACGGAAAAAATACGCCGTGGAGTTACCTCTCCAAACCGAGCCTTCCTTTTCAATTCGATCCAACTGTGCTATCGAATAGGGGTATCGAAAGCCGCGCCGAAACAGCCTTGGGCCGGCGGCCAGCTAAAGGAGGATGCCGGTGACAGAGGGAAGCCAGATCAGCCATCGTAAAATGGATCACATCAAGCTCTGCTGCGAGCGGGAGGTTGAATTCGAACGCACCACCATGCTCGAACTGGTGGAGCTGGAACACTGCGCGTTGCCGGATCTGGCCGAGGCGGATCTGGATCTGGGCACGGAATTCATGGGCAAGCGGTTGGCGGCCCCCCTGATGATCACCGCCATTACCGGAGGGATCGAGAAGGCCGCCGCCATCAACCGCGACTTGGCCGCCGTGGCTGAACGGATGGGTATTGCCTTCGGATTCGGCAGCCAGCGGCCCATGCTGGTCCATCCGGAAAGCCACGCCTCTTTCCAGGTGCGGGACGTCGCGCCAACCATTCTCCTGCTCGGCAACCTTGGCATGCAGCAGGCTCGACATCTCGATAACGACCGATTCCGACGCCTGGTGGATGCATCCGGGCTGGATGGGATCGCCATCCATCTCAATCCCGCCATGGAACTTCACCAACCCGAAGGCGACCGGAACTTCCGGGGCGGCCGTGACCTGCTGGAGCGACTCGCCCGCTCGTTCCCGGACAAGATCCTGGTGAAGGAAACCGGGTGCGGCATCTCGGCACGGGTCGCGGATGTCCTTAAAGCCGCCGGGATCCGCCATGTCGACGTGGCCGGCGCTGGCGGCACTTCATGGGTGAAGGTGGAACTGCACCGCGCTCCGGGCGGAAGCTGCACGGCCAATCCCTTTGCCGAATGGGGCATCCCCACCGCCGTATCCCTGCTGCGGCTCGCTCCCATGGGATTCAACCTGGTGGCATCCGGCGGTATCCGGACCGGGCTCGACGCAGCCAAGGCGCTGGCGCTGGGAGCACGGATCGCGGGAATGGCGCTCCCTATCATCAAGGCATATGAGCAAGGCGGGACAGGTGCCGTGGAAACGTTCCTGACCCGGGTCAAAGACGAGCTGGCGCGCACCATGCTGCTGACCGGATGCCGGACCATCCAGGAATTGCGCCAGCAGCCGGTCATCCTCCTGGGAAACCTGTACCGATGGCTCCACCAGGAACCGGGAAGTGCCGCATGAGCCGGACGCGACCGTCTGATTTCAACTCCCGGCTGCCCGGCTTCTACAAGCTCACCATCGCCCAACGGATGGCACTGGTGGCGGAGCGGACCGGCATCAGCCAACGGGACTGTGAAACATTGCTCGGTGAAACGCTCAGTCCCGAGCAAGCGGATCTGATGGTGGAAAACGTCATAGGCGTGTTCGGCCTTCCCATCGGCCTGGCAGGCAACGTTCGCGTCAACGGTAAGGATTACCTGGTCCCCATGGTGGTGGAGGAAACCTCCGTGGTAGCGGCGGTCAGTTCCGCCGCCAAACTTGTACGGGAACACGGCGAACTCACCGCGACCGCGACCGAACCCATCATGATCGGCCAGATCCAGATCGCCGGCATCACCGACTTTCCCGCCGCTATACGGCGCATCACCAGCACGCGCGACCGATTGCTGGCCATGGCCAATGCCATGGATCCCATCCTGGTGGAACATGGCGGCGGAGCGCGCGACCTGGAAGTACGCGAAGTACAGACAGCCGGCGACCGGCTGCTCGTCGTCCACATCCTCGCCGATGTTCGTGATGCAATGGGCGCCAACGCCATCAACACCATGGCGGAAACCCTTGGTCCGCTCATCGCCGAATTGACCGGCGGCGTACTGCTCTGCCAGATTCTGTCGAATCTCTCTGACCAGCGCCTGGTCACGGCACGGTTTTCCCTTGATCCGACCTGCCTGGCGCGCGCCGGATTCACAGGTCAGGAAGTGGCCCGCCGGATAGTACAGGCGTATGAATTCGCCGATGCCGATCCCTATCGCGCCGCTACTCACAATAAGGGCATCATGAATGGCATCGATGCGGTGCTGCTGGCTACCGGCAACGATTGGCGCGCCGTCGAAGCCGGCGCCCATGCCTATGCTGCCCGTGATGGCAGGTATCGTTCCCTCACGCGATTCCACCTGGATGCGCGCGGCCAGCTCCAGGGCGAACTGGAAATGCCTCTGGCCGTCGGCACCATAGGTGGAGTGACGAAAATCCATGAAGGCGTAAAAATCATCTACCACATCATGGGCTTCGACTCCACCAGGGAACTCACCGAGTTGATCGGCGGCATCGGCCTGCTCCAGAATTTCTGTGCCATCCGGGCACTTGTGTCCGAAGGCATCCAACGAGGACACATGTCCCTCCATGCCAAAAACCTGGCGGTGTTCGCCGGTGCCGATCCGGCCCTCGCCCATCGCGTGGGTGAACGCCTTGTCCGGGAGGGAACGGTGACCTATCACCGCGCTGTCGAACTGGTGAAGGAAATGCGCGGGGCGGCGGCCGAGTGAGCCATCCCGTCGCACCGCCGCCAGGCAGGCTGCCTGAACCCGCCTCGGGTTCGGCTCCCGCCAAGTTCATCCTGCTCGGTGAGCACGCGGTGGTCTACGGGTATCCGGCCATCGCACTCCCGGTCATGGATCGCACCGCCAGAGCCCGGGTGACGCCGACGGAACCCACAGCCGCCGTTCAGATCCATTCACACGATCTGAACTCGAGTGCGACCATAAACGAGCCACCGGCTCCCGCAATGCTTGAACCGTTGGTCGGGCTGATCCGCCTCCTCAACCATGAACATGGCGTTCCGTTGTCGGGTTGGAGTCTCGAAATCGACTCGGACGTGCCGGTTGGACGTGGTCTTGGCAGCGGCGCGGCGGTATCGGTGGCGGTGATCAGGGCGGTGGCCGCTGCATTTCACATGGAACTGTCCGACGCCGATATTTCGGCCTTTGCGTACGAAATCGAAAAATACCATCACGGCACGCCGAGCGGCATCGACAACACAGTCATCACCCACGGGCGGCCTGTTCTTTTCCGCAGGGAGCATCCGATCCGGCTCATCGAGACAAGTGAATTCACCTTCGTGGTGGCGGATTCGGGAGACTATTCGTCGACGCGCCGGGTGGTGGAGTCCGTGGCCGCCTCACGAGCGCTCGATCCGGAGCGATACGGCGCGCTGTTCCTGGCCATCGGAGCATTGGTGGAACGGGGTCGCGCCGCGCTCGCCGGAGGCGATGCAGAAGCCTTGGGACGCCTCATGAATCGTAATCACGACCTATTGAGTGCACTGGATGTTTCATCACCGCGTCTGAATGTCCTTGCCCTCGCCGCCCGGAAAGCCGGCGCATTGGGCGCCAAGCTCTGCGGCGCCGGCCGCGGCGGCTGCCTTGTCGCGCTCTGCCGCGAGCAGGACGCACGGACTGTACACGAGGCACTTCAGGCGGCCGGAGCGGCGCTGGTATTCACCACCAGGGTGCGCTAAACTGATATTCCATAATGCTCCACGGGCACCCACCCGCCTTGAACAAGGAGAAATATGCGCTACGTGGTAGGTATAACCGGAGCATCCGGTGTCGTGATCGGCGCCCGATTGGTGGAAGAACTCAGCAGCGCTCACGACTGTCATGTCATCGTCACCGATGCGGCCCATGGTGTCATGGAGCAGGAACTGGGTCACTGGGAGTTCCCCGGACACGTCACCGTCTATGGGGAATCGGACCAGACCGCGCCGTTCAACAGCAGTTCCCACCTGCCCGATGCCATGGTGATCGCGCCCTGTTCCCTGAAAAGCCTGGCGTCTGTTGCCCTGGGACTGTGCCACAACCTGCTCGCCCGAACCGCGATCAACGTAATACGCTGCAACCGGCCGCTGGTGGTGGCGCCGAGAGAAACCCCGCTGCCGACCGCCGCTCTCGAGCACATGCTGGCGCTGCGCCGGGAAGGCGTGGTGATCCTGCCTCCCATGGTCGCCTATTACCACCACCCGCGCACGGTGGAAGACATCACGGACTTTTTCGTGGGGAAGATCCTGGATCAGCTCGGCTTGGAACATGAGCTGTATCATCGATGGGAGTACCGTCCACACTCATCCGGCTTGGACCGGCGGACCAGCGCCGGTGGGAGCACCGCTGATCATCACTCATGACCCGGAAACCGGCCATGGCACAGCGCTGAACGAACACACCGGGGCCAATAGATACCGAGAACGTATCCTTTCGATTGAAGCCGGTGGCCGAGGACAGCATCACGATCATCGACTGCAATGACAACGGCTTTCGCCATCCGGCTTCAATTCACACACTTTCGCGAAAGGATGCGGCGACTCAGAAATCTCCGGGTGACACAGGGGTTGCGCCTTCCGCTCCAGGGCCGCCTTACTCGCCCCCCAGGGGCCGCTGCCAGCGCGATCTGGATTGTCAAGACCGTCGCCAGCACGCCCCTGTCGCGAACAATCTCAAACTCCAGCCTCCCATCTGCCAAATCCAGACATGGGTGCTGGCACGCCAGGGCGGCGCACCGATCACCGCGCATCATGCCCGCGCAGCCGGCTCGCGCGTCGCAAGAAAGCAGGTGCATTCCCGGTAAATCACGGTACAATGGATGGTACGGACTGAGGCCGTTCTCACCTGGTACGACGCGGGTTGGAATGGTCACACGGAGGTGGAAGAATGGACATTCGCAGCGTGGTTGACAATCTCCGTAAAAAAGGACAATTGGAAGAAATCAGCACGCCGGTATCGCGCCATCTGGCTGCAGCCGGGAGAATCGCGGCGGCTTCACCGCGGCCTGTGTACTTCCACGACCTGGACGGGTACCGAGTCGCCGCCAACCTGGTCACCGGCCGGCAAGCCATCGCCGATGCCCTCGGTCTTCCCATGGAAGGCTTTCTGGCAGCGCTCAACGAACGATTGCGGGATGGAGGCGTCATTGAGCAGGTCAAGGAACCTCCCTGCCAGGAACTGGTAATCGATCCTCCGGATCTCACCAGGCTCCCGATTCTGCTCCATTATCCCGGAGACGGCGGACCTTACCTGACCTCCGGCGTCTGGGTGGTGGAAGATCCGGTCAACGGGCGGAACCTTTCGTATCATCGCATGATGCTTCTCGACGACCGCACCGGGGTGGCCCGAGTGGTGGAAGGTCGAGGAATGGCCAGGGCCCTGTCCAGGGGAGGACCGGGGACGCCGGTGGCGGTTTGTATCGGCGTTCCCTACAACGTGCTGATCGCCGCGGCCCTTTCTCCCGCGGAAGACCTGGACGAATGCATCCTGGCGGCGAGACTCGGTCCGCTCCAGTTGGCGCCATGCCGAACCATCGAACTGGAAGTGCCGGCGGCAACGGAAATCGTTCTGGAAATGCGCTACACGGGTAAGACTGCGCCAGAAGGTCCGTTCCTGGATATCACGAAGACCACCGACATCGAGCGGGAACAGCCGGTGTTCGAGGTGAGCGCAATCACGATGCGGCGCGATCCGATCTATCATGCGTTATTGCCGGCGGGCATCGAGCATTGCTCACTGATGGGATTGCCGAAGGAACTGGATATATACGCGGCGGTGAGCCGCACCTGCGAGGCGAGGGACGTGGTCATCACCCCGGGCGGCTGCAGTTGGCTGCATGCCGTTATCGCCATCGCGGTACGCGACAGGAAGGA
>JAFGDC010000432.1 GCA_016932295.1 candidate division CSSED10-310 bacterium | reverse complement strand
GGCTCCTCACGATTACCGGCGACATCCTCACCCCAGGCGCGCAGCACATACCGGCCGTCCGCCACCGGGTACCAGGTCGCCGTCCATTCGGCCAGGCCGGAAACCGGCAGTTCCTGATCGTCGATGCTGGCATGCACCTCCGTCAGCCCGGCGCCGTTGAATCCGTCTTCGCATGTACCATCGATGCTGACCGGATACCCGGCGATATGGCTGTCGTGCGAGGGATACTCTATGCTCGTGACCGGTGGCGAGACATCGAACACCCAGTGGCACACCAGCCGTGAACCCGGCAATCCATGGACATCCACACCGCTCAACCGCACCTCGTACTCCACGCCGTCCACCAGCGCATCTTCCGGTCCCGGTCCGTTACCGTTCAAATCCAATCCATCCACCAGCACGGCATTGATCCCGGAATTCCCGGTCAGTACGCCGCTCAACACGTGAGGACTGTAAGGATCCGGAGGTCCGGCATATCGAGTGAACCGCATCTGCAAGGAATAGCACTGCCGGTTCAGGATGTACTGGATGAGCAGCTCCTCGTTGTCAGCCCCATTCCAGCGCGGGTAAAGGATGCGCATCATGGGTTTGGCATGACAGCGGAACGGCGGTGAATAGAAATACCGGCGGCCGTACTGCCAGTGCGCGACTCTGATAGACTCCGGTCTGGGTTTGAAGCGCACCACCACCGCCTCACTCTCCGCATAGAGGTGGTCAGCTCTGATATCCCAGCGGAACACGTGGGATTCACCCGCGAGCGAGGCGGCGAGCCCGGAGGTCCCGTGCCCGCCATTGGATGTTGCCGGATGCCACACTCCGTTGCCAGGTGAAAACTCCACCTGGAGCCCGTACGTGACCAGCGGGTCCCCATACAGCACGTACGGTATCTCCACCGGCTCCGTCACCAGCCTGACCGGCACGGTCATGGTCATCCACGGTTCCACTTCCGGCAGCAGTGGTGCCGGAGCGCTGCGGTTCTCATACAACGCGTTCACTGACCCGTAGTTGGTCTCGAACAGGTCAACATCGCCGTCATCGTCCGGATCACACGGCAGCAGCGCCCTGCTGTCGAACACGGTGGCCGAACGCCAGCTTGGTTCCTCCGGCAGTCCGCCGGCGCTGCCTAAAAACAACTCGTTGGGTGCCCCACCATAGGCGACCGCCAGATCGATGATCCCATCCTGATTGACATCCCAGCTCAACAGATCCCACGCCGGGGCGGCCTGGCCTGCCTGCCAGGCGGGCTCTTCGTCCAGTTCGCCGCCGTCGTTTTCATGCAGTAGCACCCCGCCGGTCGACAGACCCACCGCCAGGCTCGGGAAGCCGGCGCCACCGACATCGATGAATGCCGCACTCAGCGCCCCAGCGGTGCCGGCGCTTATCCAGCCGGGCGCCGTATCGAAATAACCCCGCTCATTGTCGAACAGCACCGCCGAACCTGGAGCGCCATCCTCCAGCGCCACACAGAACTCGTCGAAACCGTCACCATCCATATCGGCTACCGCCAGCCCTCGTCCGGCCATGGTCGACGATGATGTCCACGGCTGGGTCAGGGAAAATTGACCAGGATAGTTGGCGAACAATCGAATGGGACCGTTCCCGTCCGTGGCGACGATGTCCATGTATGAATCCAGGTTGAAGTCCCACCAGCGCAGGTCGTTGCATTGAAACACGCCGCTGCCGCCAAGCACCGGCATGTCGGAAAACACGCCGCTGTCATTGTCGAAAATGAACACGCCGGCATCGGTTCCCACCGCCACGTCCACATGGGTGTCCTGCTGTGTCAGGCCCTTGTCCAGCGCCAGCACGGGATGGTCGAAATCCTCACTGCTCCGCCAGGCGGGGGTGATGTCCAGACCGCTTTCCCCGCATCGGTACAGGCTGAGTCCCTGGTTCGCGTTTCCCACCATGACGTCCAGATCACCATCCAGTTCCAGATCGAACACCGCCCCGCCGACCGTTTGCAGACTGGGTGTTGAAACCCACTTGGGATACTTGCTCAGAATGCCTGACCGGTTGCGATACACCAGGATCAGGTTGGCGGTCGTGCCCACCGCCAGATCCAGGTCGCGATCCCCGTCACAGTCACCCCAGGCCACCGCACTGGCGCCGGTGACCGATACCTGCCAATCGGGAAACGGCTCGAAATCACCGTTCACGTCGCATTCATACACCGAACAGGTACCTTCGGCATCGGCGAAAGCCAGGTCGAGATCTCCGTCGCCGTCCGCATCTCCCATGTCAACCGACAGGGTGCTCGTTGCCGGTGAGCTGGTCCAGTAAGGATCATATTCCAATCCATATCCGAAGTTGCGATACAGTGTATTGCCCCCCTGGAAATTCGCGCAGACCAGGTCCATGTCCCCGTCGCCGTCGTAATCACCCACCGCGATGTCGCGAGTGTCCGTGGCCGGATTGGAATACCACCCGGGAGAGCTGCCCAGGGTGCCGGCAAAACTGAAAAAAACCAGGTCCTGTTGCGCGCTGCAGCCGACCGCCAGATCGAGGTACCCGTCCGCGTTGAAATCAGCCAGCGCCACGGCCCGCGCCGACCATGGCTGGGTCGCGACCCAGTCAGGAGTGGCGGGATAATCCATCAGATCCTGGTGAAACAGGTACGCGCAGCAGAACTGATTGGGCACCAGGCTGTTGGCGAAAACCAAGTCGAGGAAGCCGTCATCATCGATGTCGCCCACAGCCACTCCGTAGCTGTCGTTCATCTGCGTCGATTGCCAGCATTCGCCTGAGCCGACATTGCAAAGCTGCCCGTTGTCCTGCCAGTAGACGGTATTTCTGTCGAACATCGTGGCGCAGACCAGGTCGAATTCCCCATTGCGGTCCAGGTCACCGACCGCCACCGCCGAGGTATAGGTCGCCGAGAGTCCCGCCGCCCATTGCGAGGAAAAACTCAGGTCATCGTTTCGCAAGACCTTGTCGGTGCTCCCGTACGCCGCCACGGCCAGATCGAGATCTCCGTCACCATCGAAATCACCCCAGGCCAGGTCATCCACCGATTGCGTGCCGGTGATCTGCACCACGGGTACACTCTCCATGTCAATCGCCGCGTGGCTCACCGCCGCGCACATCAAGACCAGGAACAGGCTGCCTGCTGGCTTCATAGTATTCTCGCCCCCTCTTACGTTCTCCTGCCTGTACTAGCGAACCACGGCGTTGAGTGTCAAGCGGCGTACCGGCATGGACAGGGGACGACTCCTGTTGGATACTTGTAATCCCTGATCAGGACGAGGATCAGGGGCGAGGCGGTGCGATGAAACTGGTAATCGTTGAATCCCCCGGTAAAATTAAAAAACTCGTATCGTTCCTGGGTCGCGACTACCAGGTCAAGGCGAGCATGGGACACGTCCGCGACCTGCCGGTCAAGGGACTGGGAGTGGAAATCTCCGGCCAGACCGTGCAACCCGTCTTCGAGATTTCCCGCGGCAAGAACAAGATCGTGGCGGCGCTCAAACAGGCGGTCAGGCAGGCGGAGGAAGTATACCTGGCAATGGATCCGGACCGGGAAGGCGAAGCCATCGCCTGGCATCTCAGCCAGCTCCTGGGTAACGCGAGCTGGCGCCGGGTCAGTTTTCACGAAATCACCCGCAACGCCGTGCTGCAGGCCATCCAGCAACCTCGTGACATCGACCGGGCACTGGTGTCCGCGCAACTTGCCCGGCGCATCCTCGATCGCCTGGTGGGATATCGGGTCAGCCCGCTGCTCTGGCGCAGTATCGGCGGTGGCACCTCCGCCGGACGCGTTCAATCGGTCGCCCTGCGTCTGGTGGTGGAACGGGAGCGGGAAATCCGCGCCTTCACACCGGAGCAATACTGGACCCTCGATGCAATCCTCTTTCGTGAACCACACAGGTTGTTCAAGGCCTCCCTCACCGCCCTGGACGATCAGAAGCTCGAGCGCGGGATCGCTACGGAAGAAGCAGCCCGGGCGCTCCGGGAAGAATTCGGGCAGGGAGAGTGGCGGGTCATCTCCACCAGTGACAGGGACGAGCAGAGCCAGCCCTACCCGCCCTTCATCACCGCCACGCTGCAACAGACCGCCTCCTCCCTCTTCAAGATGGCTCCCACCAGGACCATGGCACTGGCGCAGAAGCTCTACGAGCACGGCCTCATCACGTACATGCGGACGGACAGTCCCGCCATCTCGGAGGAGGCACTGGCGGCCGCGCGCGCCGTCATCGGCGCCGATCACCCCGCGGCGTACCTGCCGGACGCCCCCCGCCGGTTCAAATCAAGGGGCGGCGCACAGGAGGCGCATGAATGCATCCGGCCGACTGATCCGGCCGCCGCCGGCGCATCATTGGGTCAATTGAACCGGGATGAACTGCGGCTGTATGAGCTTATCAGGAATCGCTTCCTGGCCAGCCAAATGGCTGCCGCGGTCTTCCGTACCGTGAGCGTGGACATCCGCAACGGACGCGGTCTGTTCAGGGCGGCAGGGAGAAACCGACGGTTCGACGGCTGGCTGAAGCTGTTCCCAGACCAGGAAAACACACCGAAGAACGAGCCGGTCAATGACTGTTCCGTGCTTGCCTCACTGCAGCCAGGCGAGCGTCTCAACCTCGATCACATGGAGATGGAGGAACACCAGACCAAGCCGCCGCCCCGCTACACGGAAGCATCGCTCATCAAGAAACTCGAGAAGGAAGGCATCGGCCGGCCGAGCACCTATGCGACGATCCTGAAAAACATCACAACGCGGGGCTATATAGAGGTGCGCAAGCGCCTCCTGCACGCAGCGCCGCTGGGTGAGACCATTGTCGATCGGTTGCTGGAGTGGTTCCAGAATTCATGGATGGAGGTTCCCTTCACCAGGGGCATGGAAGCCGATCTCGACGCCATCGCCGGCGGCCGGCTGGACTGGCGTAAGCTCATCCTGGGTTTCAATGACGACCTGGAAACCACCTTGAAAGGGATCAAGGTCCGGAAGAACGCGTCGCCTAAGAAACCCGGCACCGATACCGACGATGATGGCGTCCAAACCGGCGGACGACGGCCCGGCCGGACCCGAAGGGAACGACCTGGAACGACTGACGAGGCTGCGCCTCCGCCCGGCGCCCCCCGGTGCCCGTCTTGCGGCGCGACGCTGGTGGTGCGCAAGGGGCCCTATGGCGCGTTCCTGGCCTGCCCGCGCTTCCCCGCCTGCCGGCACACGCAGCCGATTCAGGACAAGGACGGCCAGGATGAGCCGGCGCAATCAACGGAGCGGTGTCCCGAATGCGGCGGCGCCATGCGTGTAAAAAAGGGGCGAAAAGGACTGTTTCTCTCCTGCGCGCGATATCCCACGTGCAAAGGCACCCGCAACATCAACCGCGGTGCCGGGCAGCCGCGTAGACGTTCGCGCGGCCGGAAGTCTTCAACCTGAGAGGATGCATCGAATTCGCCGCCGTCAGCCCCGTGGGGATGGCTGAACCAGGAACGGTGATGGTCAACGCCCTTCCAGATCCACCATCCATTCTTTCAACAGCGGCGTCCTGGCGGCCATGGTGAAATGCTTGATGTAGTCAGTGAACTGTTTCCCCCTTGGATCACCCTGGCTCAACAGGTAGTCACCGCGCAGCGCGTTGAGCAACTGCACCGCGAAAGGACGGTACTGTTTCAGCCGGTTGCTCTCGGTGATGCTGTCGAAGAGCGCCAGCAGGATTTCAGAGGTATCGATGCGCCGGCGCTTGAATAACGATCCGTGTTTTATGACCAACGGCTGGCGCAATGAAACAAGGCTCTGCTGGGGACCTGTGCCCCTGGTGCTTTGAAACAGATTTTCGCGGCCATGGTTGGTGGCGATCACCGTTTCGTAAAATCGAGTGGTGAGTGATGTCCTGGACCGCAACTCCCGGCTGAAGAAATCATGGAGGAAGTTTTCGACATCAGCGATCAACGGCGTTTCCACCATTCCACAGCAGCCGGTTTGACGCTGCAGAACATTGGCGGGACAGGTTATGCATTCAGCCAGGCCATCCGTGAAGATCCCCAGCCTGTCAACCAGTTCGCGCTCCGTCACGACTTCGCCGCTGCGCAGATTGTGCTGCATCGAATACTTGAACCGGTCGATCTCCTCCGCGATACTCTTCGCACCCTGGTTCTGCGACTCACTCTCATCCGCCAGGCCCCTGTCCAGGGCGATCATCCACATCTCCTGGAAACCGATCCGGCCGAACCGCTCCTGCAGAGGGCAACCGATCCGCGCAACATAGGTGATGGCCATAGACACCTCCATGTGCGCCAGGTGTGCCGCACACTACCACGACCATGTGTGTCACCAACCCTTCTCCACCAATCCGTTTGGACTTCGTGGAGCCTGGCGCCGATTCGCATCCGTCCGATCTGACACCGGCCCGCAATGCAGTCGAACACCTGAAGCATATTGTTTATTCTAATTACCAGGTGCCCCCCGCGACAACCCCTATTTCCATCCCTCATCCGGCGGCGGCCAGGGGAACCAGTCAGGCGGCGGCACCGCAAACGCCATCGGCTGATGCGTGACGGGATGCATGAACGTGAGACTGGTGGCGGCCAGGGCGATGGCGCGGTTGGGCAGCCCCT